>JBFWIL010000050.1:0-13757 GCA_050256015.1 Mangrovibacterium sp.
GTGAGAGACATCCAGATCATCAGCACTGTGTTTTTCTGTCCCAGTCCCTGTGTCCCGGCAACCGGTTCACCATACCGCACCCCCAGCTTATGCCCGAGAAAGAACTGAAGCATGCAGGACAGGACAGCCACACCGGCCAGTCCGGCTTCCGTCATCCATCCGGATGTTCCACGGCTGACGAGAAAAGCGGTAGCACGCCCCATAACCAGGACCATGGCTGTTACCCAGAGATAATAGGAAACAGACTGCCGGTCCCGGACAACCGCATGCAGGCGGGGTACAAACCGGCGAAGTAGAAAAGCCAGAACAAGGGGCATCAATAGCAGGGGAAAAATCTGCTTCCCGACCAACCAGACGGAAGCAAAAAAGGAAAGCTCCGTATGTGTGCCAATCAGAGAAAAGACAAAAGGGGAAAGCAGGGCCACAGCCAGACTGCTGAGCAAACTGTAAGTGATCACAGCAGAAATGCTGCCCCCAAGCATGGCGGCAATAACCGGCGCCGCCGTTGCCGTAGGCCCGAAAAAGCAGATGAAGGCCCCCTGGGCAAACAGCGGGTTCAGCCTGAAGAGCAGCAGATAGGCCAGCGCTGCCAGCAACAGCTGCACGACCAGCATGCGAAAATGCATTGGCCCGGGCTTCAGCTCCCCCGGAGAAATCCGGCAGTAAGGAATCAGTAACATAACAAAAATCAACCAGGGGATCACGCCGTTCAGCATAGCGGTTACCGCCGGAAACGAAAGCCCGAACGCCACGCCTGTAAGCATGGCCACCGGCAATAAATTGGTTTTGGCTTGCTGTGTCATACCGGGAAGCAATTTACGGCAAAAAAAATCGCAACCATCCGAAAGACAATCGCGATTACACTTTTGTGGGCGGTGAGGGATTCGAACCCCCGACCCTCTGGGTGTAAACCAGATGCTCTGAACCAACTGAGCTAACCGCCCTTTTTACCTGAACCTCTGCCTTTCTTCAAAGGCGATGCAAATATAATTCTTTTTTTTCTCCGTCAAAAGGAAAGCAAAAAAAAATGTCAGATCGGGCAAAAACCTTACAATGCAGCTGTTTCATTACAGAAAGTCAAAAAATCGGCCACCACAAAGGAACTGCCTCCGACAAAGACCAGATCGGCCGGATCGGCCCGGCGCAACGCCTCGGCCACGGCTTTCTTCACGTCAGGATAAGTTGTTCCCTGCAATCCGGCTTTCCTGGCCATTTGCTGCAGCATTACCGGATCCAGGGCCCGGGGAATAGCCGCCCGGGTAAAGTAATAAACCGCATCAGACGGCAGCAGCCGTAACACCTTCCCTACTTCCTTGTCGCTCACCATACCAAAAACCACATGCAGCCTTTTCCTGGGTGTCTGCTGCAATTGTTCCACAACCTGACGGATACCCCCCTCGTTGTGGCCCGTATCACAAACAACCATTGGCCTGTGTCCGGCAATCTCCCATCGGCCCCGCAGACCCGTATTCGCCCGCACACGTTGCAAGCCACGGTAAACAGCCTCCCTATCAACTTTCCAGTTCTGCTTACGCAAAATATCCAGCCCCTGGAGCACCCCGGCCAGGTTATACCGCTGGTAGCTGCCCAGCAAGTCGGTCTTCAGATCCGGACAGGAGGGAAGGAACTGAAAAACCTGCAATCCGTCGGTTGTCTGCATGACATACGCTGCCCGGTAATGCTGATCTGCAAACCAGATCGGACTCCCGGTTTCCCGGGCTTTTCGCACAAATACCGGAGCGCTTTCCGGATTCGTCTCGGAAACCACCACCGGCACACCGGGTTTAATGATGCCGGCCTTTTCAGCGGCAATAAGCGGAACGGTATTACCCAGCAGCGCAGTATGATCCACACTTATGTTGGTGATAAGCGATAGCTCCGGACTGATGATGTTGGTGGAATCGAGCCTTCCACCCAGTCCTACTTCCACCACAGCCAGCTCCACCCTGCAGCGTTTGAAATGATCAAAAGCCATGGCCACGGTCAGCTCAAAAAAGGAAGGCTCCAATCTCCGGGTCTTATTCATATGCAGGAAATGTTCCACAAAACGCATCACCTCTCCTTCGGAAATCATTTCCCCGTTGACCCGGATCCGCTCCCGGAAATCCACCAAATGGGGCGAAGTATATAGTCCCACCCTGTACCCGGCCTCCTGCAGCACGGAAGCCAGCATATGGGCCACCGAGCCCTTGCCGTTCGTGCCCGCCACATGAATGCTTTTAAACTGCCGGTGGGGATGACCGAACATGCGGTCCAGCGCCAAGGTATTGTCAAGCGTATTTTTATAAGCCGCAGCTCCCGTACGCTGAAACATGGGAAGCTGGCCGTATAAAAAATCAAGTACCTCCGAATAACCTTTCTTCTGTTTATTCATGGTTTAAAATTAATTATTTTTTAGCGGTAACTCATGTAACTCCCTTTTAATCTCTCTCCTTTGTG
The DNA here is from genome assembly GCA_050256015.1 of Mangrovibacterium sp. Lineage (GTDB taxonomy): Bacteria > Bacteroidota > Bacteroidia > Bacteroidales > Prolixibacteraceae > JBFWIL01. Next base: position 2,440 of record JBFWIL010000050.1, read on the forward strand.
TAGAAAGATTCTGCATGGTCGTTTCATCTGGTTATTTTTTCAATTTAATCGAGTAAAACTTTCGTACCAGGCTTATTTTTTGATATTACTGCCAAGGAACTTGTCTGCCATTCTTTTTATGACCGGCTCGCTGACGGAATCCGTTTATTTTTCTTACTTTTAGAAAAATCTAATACAAGCGAGATGGCAAATTCCAAACTGACCAAGATTTTCGTGCTCGACACTAATGTTATTCTGCACGACCATACCTGTATTTACCAGTTCAAAGATAACGATATCATTCTTCCGATTACCGTACTGGAAGAACTGGATAAATTTAAAAAAGGAAACGATCAGATTAATTTCCAGGCCCGGGAGTTTGTACGCATACTCGACAATATTGTTGGAGAAAAGCTGTTCAACGGAGGAATCAAGCTGGGAACAGGAATGGGCAAGCTGATCATCGCCACAGGCAAACCCTTCTCGGAGAACATGAAACTGTCTTTTAAGGATGACATCCCCGACCACAGGATACTGGCCATAGCCGACTCTGTTTCCCGGGAAAATCCCAGGCGTCCTACCATTCTCGTGTCAAAAGACATGAACCTGCGCATGAAAGCCAAGTCGCTGGGCATTATGGCGGAAGACTATAAAAACGACAAAATCAAGGATCCGCATGTATTCGAAAAATCGATTACGGAACTGGAGGATTTTAAAGACAGCCTGATTGATTTGCTGTACAACGAAGGATCTTTTCCCCTGGAAGAAATGAAACCGGACAATTCACCCGGAGCCAATAAATTTTTCATACTCAAGGGAAATAAATCGAGCGTACTGGCCCGCTTTGATCAAAACACCTCCCGCGTGGTACGTGTCGAAAAAAAAAATGCATACGGCATCAAGCCGCGCAACGCAGAACAGACTTTCAGCCTGAGCGCCCTGCTCGACCCGGAAGTAAAGCTGGTTTCGCTCACAGGCAAGGCCGGAACCGGGAAAACCCTGCTGGCCCTTGCTGCCGCCCTGGAACAGCATAAGTTGTATGAACAGATCCTGCTGGCCCGTCCCATCGTGGCGCTGAGCAACAAAGATCTGGGCTACCTCCCCGGGGATGCCTCGGAAAAGATCAGCCCTTACATGCAACCCCTGTTTGATAATCTTTCGGTAATCAAACACGCCTTTAATCCGCGCAGCCAGGAATACCTGAAAATTGAAGAACTGCTCAAAGACGAGCGGCTTATCATCACCCCGCTGGCTTATATCCGCGGACGTAGCTTATCAAATTCCTTCTTTATCGTTGACGAAGCCCAAAACCTGACCCCTCACGAGATCAAGACCATCATCACCCGGGCCGGAGAAGGAACCAAAATGGTGTTTACAGGCGACCTGCAACAAATCGACTCGCCTTACCTGGATATGAAATCGAACGGACTGGCTTACATGACCGACAAAATGCGCAGCCAGGAGCTGTTCGCCCATGTCAACCTGGTAAAAGGCGAACGCAGCTACCTGGCCGAACTTGCCAGCGACCTGCTCTGATCCATTTGCCAAATCCGTATTTTCCTGCGAAATTCGCAGCTGCCGACCGCCTGCCGTCAGTGCATAAAAGCAGGCAGTGGTACTTATGGTTCCGTGCAAAGATGAAAAGTGCCGAACCGTGTACAAAAACCGGGAATCAACATCTTATAGATATTATAACCAAACAACAATACCATGCATTTACAGGCCATCTGTACAGAAATCGGGCAAATTGCCCGGGAAGCCGGACAGTTCATCCGGGAAGAGCGGCTAAAAATCTGTCCGCAGGATATAGAAATAAAAGGAAAAGCCAGTCTGGTAACCTATGTAGACAAAACAGCCGAAAAAATGATTGTGGAACGGCTCCGCCGACTGATGCCCGAAGCCGGTTTTATCACAGAAGAAGGCACGGCCGGGGAACAGGGCGAAAAATGGAAATGGGTGGTAGATCCGCTGGACGGAACCACCAATTTCATTCACGGCATCTTTCCTCATTCGGTCTCCATCGGACTGGTCAGGGGAGAAGAACCTGTTGCCGGCGTGGTATATGAAGTCGGACAGAACGAACTCTTCTCTGCTTGGGAGGACGGGGGGGCCTGGCTGAACGGAAAATCGGTCCGGGTATCCGATGCAGCAAAACACGAAGATGTTTTGCTGGCCACCGGCTTTCCCTATTACAATTTTGACATGCTGGGCCGGTACCTCCGCCTGCTCGAATTTTTCATGGTTGAAACCCAGGGGATGCGCCGTATGGGGTCAGCAGCCGTGGACCTGGCTTATGTAGCCTGCGGACGTTATGACGGGTTCTTTGAACATGCGCTGCATCCCTGGGACATTGCCGCGGGAATCATCCTTGTCCGGGAAGCCGGAGGAAAGTTAAGCGATTTTAAAGGAGGCCCGAATTATTTCTTCGGGAAGGAAATCGTAGCCGCCAATAAAGCCTATTTCCCGGAATTCTTCGGGAAGGTTAACGAATTTCTGGGCTGATTGGCTCGCCTTGTTGGACATTGTCCGGCAATGCAGTAACTTGCATCAAAAAGTAAATGCCGTATGGCTGAAAAAGAAATCTCTCTGCTCCGGCAGCAACGTGAAAAGCTTTCCGGACAAAACTTCGACCTGGAAGGCTGGAAAAAACAGACCATCTTGCTGTTGCAGCGGATTTTCGGCAATGATCATCCGGTTGTTGCCATGGTCGGCGAACTGAAACACGATTATTCCAGCTGGCATCTGCGCGATGTAACCGGCAATAAGGAAGCTGACGATCCGTTGCGGATACAGGCCCGGCAAATTCTGGATGCTGCCCTTACCGAACTGGAAACGCTGGGGACTCCGGGAGCAAAAGAAAAACAAATAATCTGGGACCTCCTGGAAGAAGTGCTGACCGGGAAACAGTTAAAGGAGCTGCACGGGCTGGTTGCAGACAAGGGAAATGAGCAACAGGGGAAAATCCGGAACCTGCTTGGTCAGCTAAAGAAGGAAGAACTGGCCGGCATCATCGTGAATCTGCTGGCACGCTGAATATCTTTGCGGCATGAACACAGCAAACGTTGCTATAGTTATTCTCAACTGGAACGGGGAAAAACTGCTTAACCGGTTCCTGCCTTCGGTGCTGGCACACAGCCGGCAGAAAGGCGTGGATGTGATTGTGGCCGACAACGGTTCCGATGACAATTCTCTTTCCCTCCTCCGCAAATGCTTTCCGGAAGTCCGGCTGCTGAAACTTTACATGAATCAGGGTTTTGCCCGGGGTTACAACCAGGCGCTGAAACAGGTAAAAACCGATTACTATATCCTGCTGAACTCCGATGTGGAAGTCAGCCCAAACTGGATCACTCCGCTGATCCGGCCGATGGAAGAAGATCCTTCCGTAGCAGCCGTTCAACCCAAGATACTGAGCTGGCACAAAAAGAATGAATTTGAATATGCCGGGGCTGCCGGCGGTTTTATCGACAAACAGGGATTTCCCTTTTGTCGTGGCCGCATTCTGAATGTCACCGAGAAAGACCAAGGACAGTATGACCGGCTCATTCCTGTTTTCTGGGCCAGCGGAGCCTGCATGGCTATCCGGTCCCGGGCATTCCGGGAAGCCGGGGGCTTTGATCCGGACTTCTGGGCACATATGGAAGAGATCGATCTTTGCTGGAGAATGAAAAACAAGGGATACCGGATCCTCTGCACTCCATTCAGTACCGTTTACCATTTGGGCGGGGGATCGCTCTCCTACGACAACCCGAAAAAACTGTACCTGAACTTTCGCAACAGTCTGTTCATGCTGGTTAAAAACCTCCCCCCGGGCAAACTGGCAAAGGTTTTACTTCCCCGCATGATTCTGGACGGCGCGGCAGCCCTGAAATTTCTGACAGAAGGAAATCTCAGCGGATTTGGCAGCGTATGGAAAGCTCACCTGGCTTTTTACCTGACGCTGCCCAAACTGATAAAAAAACGCAATGTGCTAATCGCTGCTTCAAATCCGGTATGGCATCCGGAGATCCTTAACCACAGCCTGATATGGGATTTTTACATACACGGGAAGAAATCCTATACAGAAATTACAGAACATGAAAAATAAATAAGGATGGAAAATGGCATTCTCAACGCCCTTTATGTAGACACAACAAACAAAACCAGCCGGGATATTTCCCCGTTTCCACTGCCGGACCTGAGAAATGAACGAGACTATATCTGGCTTCAGCTTAACTTTAGCATGCACGGGACCCGGGAACTCCTTCAGTCTCTTCAGCTGAACGAAACGGTCATCCACGCCATGACCAAACCCGAATCCAGACCCCGGGCAAATGCCGGCAGCGATGATCTGCTGCTTGTGCTGCGGGGAATAAACAAAACCCGGGGAGAGAAACCGGAAAATTCGGTTTCCATACGGATCTTCGCCATGCGAAACCTGATCATAACCTGTCAGAAAAAAAACCTGAAGTCTGTTCAGGATATCCTGGCAGAAATAAAAAACGGAACTCCTCCTCCTTCCACAGGCGATTTTATTGTCCGGCTAAACGAAAGGCTTGTGATGAACATGAGCAGCACGGTCGAAAACATTGAAGACAGGGCAATAGCGATGGAAGAACACGTTCTGGAAGAGACCGGCAATGACGGGCAAGCCGACCTGCACCTCATCCGCCGGCAAACCATTCAGTTGAAGCGCTTCCTGATCCCCCAGCGCGATGCGCTGAACAGACTGCAACTCGAAAAACCCGTATGGATGAGTCTGAAACAACAGTTGCGGCTAAGAGAAGTAAGCGATTACCTCATGCGTTACCTGGAAGTACTGAACACTGCAAGCGACCTTACAACAGTCAGCATGGACACACTCAGCCAGCGCCAGGATGTACAGCTGAACCAGCGGATTTACCAACTTTCACTGGTCGCCTCTCTTTTTCTGCCTCTTGGCTTTCTTACCGGACTGTTCGGGGTAAACCTGTCCGGCATTCCCATGGCTGAAAAGCCGTATGCCTTTGCTCTGTTTGCAGTCCTGCTGTTCCTGATTTTAATTCTTCTGTTCCTGCTTTTCCGGAGAAAAAAATGGCTGTAAACAAAAACCCCGCCGAAGCGGGGTTTACATGTTTTTTTTGCACTGTCAGGATCCTTCGCTTACATAATCTCAATCATCCGCGGAGTTTGTTCCTTGTACTCATCGCGCTTAGGCAAAGAGACCTTCAGCACACCGTTTTTGTGAGAGGCACTGATCTTATTGACATCCGTGCCTTCAGGAAGCTGAAAGGAACGGCTAAACGCGCTGTAGTTAAATTCGCAACAGATCATTTTGTCTCCGTCTTTTTCCTCCTTTTTTTCCTTCTTTTCGGCGGAAACGGTCAGCACATTGTCTTTCATATCAATCCGGAAATCTTTTTTGTCAAGTCCGGGGGCAGCCACTTCAATCTCATAGCTGTCTTTTCCCTCATACAGATTCACCCCGGGTGTCTCCCGGTAACCGGAACGATTATAAGAATCATTCCAAAAATTACTTCCAAAAAAGTCGTCAAGCAAATTCAAACTGTTTCTTCTGTTTCTGATTAAAGGTAACATGGTTTTTTCCCTCCTATACTTTAGTTGAACATTGTTTTCACCCTCAGTAACACAAAACCCGAACCAGAAACAAAAAACAGGTTTTCTTACTCCGGATCTCCGCCAATTTGTCTTTTACAAAGTCATTATTTCCGGTTTTAAACCTCTCATACTGAAATATTTTCAGGGTTACAGCAAAAATAATGCTCCGGCTGTTTGCAAAAACCATCCATTTTTCTTTTACCTTTGGGGCGATATTCACGCAATGGGGTGTCCTAAGACAACGGACTGAGATCATACCCACAGAACCTGATCCGGGTAATGCCGGCGTAGGGAGGGCGAAAAGGGAAACTGTTTCCCGCCTCATTGGTTAAGGTTTAACCAAATTTTCAAAACAAGATGAAACGTATTTTTCTGATGCTGCTGTTGCTGGGAACAACGGCAGGAGTTTCCGGACAGGTTTCCCTTTCGGGACTAGTTAAAAATGAAGCCGGGGAAGCATTGCCCGGCGCCAGTGTTGTATTGGGCGGCACCTACCAGGGCACACCCACCGGAGAAGACGGGCACTTCCTTTTTGACCGGCTGAAACCGGGAAACTACCAGTTGCAGATTTCTTTCGTTGGTTACGAAAAAAAAGTACTTACCGTAAAACTGGAACAGCCGGTAAGCCTCGAAATCATCCTCAGACGCTCGGGCATTTTGACCGAAGAAGTACAAATCCGTTCCACCAGGGCAGGCGACCGCACGCCGGTAGCCAAAACCACCATCGACAAATCCGCGATAGACAGCCGGAACATGGGTCAGGATATTCCCTACCTGCTTAGCATGACCCCTTCTTTCGTGGCTACCTCCGATGCGGGAACAGGCATTGGCTATACCAATTTCCGCATCCGGGGAACCGACCTGAACCGGATCAATGTAACCATCAACGGCATTCCTGCAAACGATGCCGAGTCGCACGGAACCTGGTTTGTAGATATTCCCGATCTGGCCGAATCGACCGAAAATGTACAGATCCAGCGGGGGGTGGGAACTTCGGTAAACGGAGCCTCAGCATTTGGGGGCAGCCTTAACCTGCAAACCGGCATGCTGAACCGGGAAGCCTATGCCAAATTCAAAACCTATACCGGTTCGTTTGGCACGGAAAAACATACGGTCAGCGCCGGGAGCGGACTGATTAGCGACCGGTTTTCCATGGATATCCGCCTCTCGAAGGTCAGCTCAGAAGGCTTTATTGACCGGGGCACGGCCGACTTGAAATCGTTTTTCGTCTCGGGCGGCTATTTCAGTGAAAAGACCATGCTCAAACTCAACATCTTCTCAGGTAAGGAGAAAACCTACCAGGCCTGGAACGGAGTGCCTTCGGTCAAGCTGAACAACGATGCGGAAGGGATGAAACGCTATCGCGATCACTGGCTGTGGAGCACTGGTTCAGCACGGGAAAACCAGATCCGTTACGAGCAGATGCTGGAGTCGGATGCCCGGACCTACAACCTGTATACCTATGAAAACGAGGTCGATGCGTACCAGCAAGACTATTACCAACTGCATTTTTCTCATCAGTTTTCACCGGAGGTTCACCTGAACGCCTCCCTGTACCACACCCACGGGGAAGGGTATTACGAAAATTTCGACTATGACGAAGACTATGACGACTATACCATGCAAGCTCCGGAAGAAGGAGCGGTAACCGACCTGGTAAAAACCAAATGGCTGGACAACGACCTCTTCGGAGGCATCTTTACCCTGCAGGTGGAAAAAGACCGTTCTACCCTCACCTTTGGCGGAAGCTACAGCAATTATGACGGAGATCATTTCGGACGTGTGATCTGGGCAGCCAACTACGGCAACAACGAGAAAGACCATGAATGGTACCGGGGTAAGGGCATAAAAGACGATTACAACTTTTACGGCAAATACCTCTGTCAGCTTTCAACGTCCCTGAGTCTCTATGCTGACCTGCAGTTTCGCCATATTGACTATGAGATCTCGGGCACTGACGATGACCTGCGTGATGTGGGACAGCACCACACCTACAGTTTTTTCAATCCCAAGGCCGGCATCTACTACCGGCCGTCGCCCGAACATGAAGCTTACCTGAGCTATGCCCGGGCCGGCCGGGAACCTAACCGCGGCAACTTTATCGATGCCGACCCGAACGGGAAACAACCCGTAGCGGAGCACCTGAATGATTTTGAAGCAGGCTATACTTACAAAACCCCCCGTTTTCTGCTGGGAGCCAATATATATTGGATGTGCTACGACGACCAACTTATTCTTACCGGCGAGATTAACGATACTGGAAATTCGATTATGGTTAATACGGACAACAGCTACCGTGCAGGGATTGAACTGTCTGCCGGGCTGAAACTGCACCGCAGGCTTAACTGGGACCTGCATGCCACCTTCAGCCGGAACAAGATCAAAAATTTCACGGAATATGTGGATAACTGGGATACCGGCGGACAGGAAGCCTTTGAACTGGGGACAACCGACCTGGCCTTTTCCCCGGAGGTGATTATAAACAGTCTGATCAGCTTTAAGCCGCTTGAAAATCTGCAGTTGAGCCTGCTGTCAAACTACGTGGGAAAACAGTATATTGACAACAGTTCCTGCGACAAACGCAGTCTGGACTCCTGGTTTGTCAGCAACCTGAAAGCAGAGTATACGCTGAAGAACAAACTGTTCAGGAACACCAGCCTGCATCTGATGGTTAACAACGTGTTTGACCGCGAATACGAAAGCAATGCCTGGGTATATTCGTACATCTATGGCGGTGAAAGATACAAAATGGACGGCTATTTCCCACAGGCCGGCATTCATCTGCTGGCTGGGATAAACATTCGTTTCTAACCGGTAATCAGATTGTCCGCTTCCCTTTTTTCAATGAGAAGCGGACAAGTGTTTTCCGGTTAGGGGGAAGGATCCCAATAAGCAGGGCAACCGTAAGGGCAAAATGGCGACCCTGGTCTGCAGATTCACAGGCACAAAAAACGGACTACTCTTCCAGCTCTTTTAACACATTCTCCACCTCGGCACCGGTTTTGTGCAACTTATCCCGGCAAAAACGAATCAGCAGGGAAACACGTTTCACCTTTTCCGAGAGTTCGTCAATGTCGAGTTCTTCCTGCTCTATTTTTTCCAGGATCTGTTCAATTTCGGTCACAGCCTCCTTATAGCTCATTTTCTTTGTGCTCATCGCTTTGAATAGGATTAATAATTTCACTGTTTACTTCTCCATCGTACAGGCGGGTAACCAGCCGGTCCCCCGGTGCCAGTCCGCTTTCCGAACGAAGCAGCCGCCCCCGGTGGTAGGTCAGGCTGTACCCCCGTTTCAGCACCTGCTGCGGATCAACCAGCCAGACCATTTCCTCAGCCAGAGCCAGCCGGGATTCTTGTTTTTCCAATTGCCGGTTCACCTGTTCCCGGACCCCCCGAACCTGCCGTTCCAGCCGGACGCCTTCAGCTTCAAGTAACATCCGGCTTTCCCTCTGCAAACGATTTTCCAGCCGGTCCAGCAGGTAATATCCGCTACCCATGACAGACTGCATTTTTACCTGCAGCCGGTGCCGGTAATACAAAAAACCGTTTTCCTGCTGTTTCAGGCATGCCGGAACAGTCTTCTTCAGCTGCAGGGCCTTCAGCTGAAAGCGATGATCCTGTTCCCGGACCAGCTGCCTGACCCCTTCACGCAGTGCCCTGCCAAACCCCTGCATACGCTCTTTTTCGCTTTGAAACTGTTCGGCAAGCAACCGTGCCCCGTACTGTCTCAGTTCAAGAAGATGCTTATCAAATAGCTCCGCCCCGTTTATCAGAAATTCGGCCACAGCCGTGGGCGTTTTAAGCCGGGTATGTGCCACCAGATCCACGATAGTCTCATCCTTATCATGCCCAATGCCCGTAATCACGGGAAGCGGAAACTGGGCCACATGATAAGCCAGCTCATAATGATCGAAGGCAGCCAGATCGAGCTGAGCCCCTCCGCCACGGATAAGCACCACCACATCAAACTGCGCTTCATGCTCATAAATCCTGTCCAGGGCCCGGATCACCGAATCAGCCGTTTCCGTTCCCTGCATGGTGGCCGGGAAAAGCCTGGTTTCAAAATGAAAACCACCGGCATGGTGAGACAGCTGATGCAAAAAATCCTGCAAGCCGGCCGCGGTAGGCGAAGAAATTACTGCAATCCGCTGGGGCACCAGCGGCAACTCCAGCTCCCGGTTCATATCAAACACCCCGTCCTGCTGCAGGCGACGGACAATCTCCCGGCGTTTAAGAGCCAGATCTCCCAGGGTATAGGCCGGGTCAATATCGCGTATGTTCAGGCTGAGTCCGTACACCGAATGAAATTCCACCCGCACACTGACCAACACGTTTATCCCTTTCCCGAAAGGCTGTCCGGTTGTTGTTTCAAAATACGGCTTCAGCATCCTGAACGTATACGACCAGATGGTTGCCCGGGCACGGGCCAGTACTTCTCCGGTATGCGGATCGGTATCGGCCAGTTCCAGATAACAGTGTCCGTTCCGGTTAATGCTCAGCTCACTGATCTCGGCCTTCACCCAGACCATGCCAGGGAAACACTTATCCAAACTATCCCGGATCATCAGGTTGAGTTCCTTCAGTGTCAGCAGCTTTTCCTCCATGCAATCATATTAAAACGCAGCCAAGTTAATAAGAATTATAAAAACTATGCTGTGCCAAGCGCACTGAGCAGAGAACGAACCCCGGCCACCGATTCCACTTTGTATGCCGCTGCCGTATTTTTCAGTCCCACCTTAATAGTGATGGCACTGTCCGGCAGTTCCCGGAACATATACTCATCGGTCCAGTCGTCTCCAATAGCCAGAATGCAGTCAAAATCGCTGTCTTTCAGAAAGCGCATGGCAGCCATCCCCTTGTTGATTCCACCGGTTTTCACCTCAATCACCTTGTTCCCCTCCATGATTTCCAGATTGTGGTTGGCAATCATATTACGCAGTTCTTCCTTCAGCTCATTGGCCCGAAGCTGTCCCTGTTCGGGTTCGGCCCTCCGGTAATGCCATACCAGCGAATAATTCTTTTCTTCAATAAAGGTTCCGGGCGTACGATCCACGAAATTCTCCAGCAGCGGACGGATCAGCGGTTTCCAGTCACAGTTCACGTTATCGATCATCTTCCACTCGCCCCCCTGGTTTTTCAGCCATACCCCATGTTCCACAATCAGGTTAATGCGGTGTTTACCCAGCCAACCCTCCAGGGTATGCCGGTCCCGGCCGCTGATCAGGGTAAGCGTGTTCCGCTCATCGGCCTCCAGGGCCGATAACAGCCGGTGTATTTCCGGATCGGGACGGGCAGCCTGCGGATCGTTGTTAAAGGTAACCAGCGTACCGTCATAATCGAGGAAAACAGCCCTCTTTTTTGCGCTCCGGAAAAAAGAAACAATTTCCTTTTGCAACTCCGGAGTAATGATTTTGGCCAGGAAATTATGCTGGATGCATTCTACCTTTTTTAGTCCCTTGACAAATTCGGCCGACCATTTAAACACGTCATAGCGGCTGATGCGTTGCTGGATAAATTTCATTCGTTCCTGCTGTTCTTTCAGAGGCATGCGAATAGCCTGCACAATTGCCTCTGCAATTTCCGAATCGTTATTCGGATTAATCATGATGGCCTCGCCCATTTCCTTTGCCGCTCCGGCCATTTCACTGAGAATCATCACGCCGGTATGGTTCACCCTGCAGGCAATATACTCCTAGGCGACCAGGTTCATACCATCGCGCACCGGGGTTACCAGGGCTACGACTGAGGTACTGTAAAGTTCAACC
>JBFWIL010000051.1:0-13524 GCA_050256015.1 Mangrovibacterium sp.
CCGGTCGTAGAAAGGAACAAGTGTAACTTTTGAGACCGTTCCATCTTGCAATGTTTTTGAAGGTAATCCTGGTTCAATTTCCGCAATTTTTTGTTTTACATTATCAATTGTATGCAATGGATTTGCACCATATCTTGCCACAACCACACCTCCAACTGCTTCAGCTCCTCCTTTATCTAAACCTCCGCGTCTTGCAGAAGGACCAAAATTTACTTTTGCTACATCTTTAATTCGTATTGGAACATTGTCTTTTACAAGAACAACACTTTTTTCAAGGTCTTCAAGGTTTTTAATATAACCTAAAGCTCTTACCAAATATTCAGCACGGTTAAATTCAATAGTACGTGCCCCTGCATCAAGATTGCTGTTTTTTACTGCTGCCATAATCTGGGCGATGTTTACGCCATGTGCTTTCATGGCATGCGGGTCAATATCAATCTGATATTCTTTAACAAATCCCCCAATAGAAGCAACTTCCGCAACACCTTCGGCTGAGGTTAATGAATAACGGACATAGAAATCCTGAATGGTTCTAAGTTCATGCGGGTCCCAACCGCCTGCAGGATTACCATCTTTGTCCCTGCCTTCCAGTGTGTACCAATAGATTTGCCCTAATGCTGTTGCATCAGGTCCCAATGCGGGATTTACATTTTCAGGCAGTGTACCTGGAGGCAATGAATTAAGTTTTTCAAGTATCCGGGTACGGCTCCAGTAAAATTCAACATCTTCTTCAAATATGATGTAAATACTGGACAGACCAAAAATTGAATTGCTCCGGATGGTTTTAACGCCCGGTATCCCAAGCAGAGATGTCGTTAGCGGATATGAAATCTGGTCTTCAATATCCTGCGGTGAACGACCGGCCCATTCTGTATAAACAATTTGCTGATTTTCTCCAATATCTGGTATCGCGTCCACTGGTACCGGATCTGATGGCAGGATGCCTGTATCCCAACCAAAGGGAGAATTAATCACACCCCAGCTTATGAAAACAATGAGTACTAAAAAAGTAACCAGTTTGTTTTCAAGAAAAAACTTTATGATTTTATTCAGCATAATAACCTTTTGTAATTCAACATTCAACATTAAGATACATTCCTGCTGCAAATAGCTGTCATTGCTAAAGCATTAATGTTCAATGATCATAAAAGGTATGCCTGTTTTAAGGCAAGACTTGTTTTAATCTTTGAAAATGGTGGTGAATCGGCAATTATTAATTCATGGTTTAATACACCTTCTTCCAGATTAAAGTTAAAAACAACCAATGCAAATGCAAACAAATTAATTTGAACAGATTCCGGAACCTCCAAATTAGTTGAAACTGAGAAATCCTCGTCTAGCTGAAAAGTTTCCGCTTCATTTTTACAGCACTTGTCCGAATCGCAGCATGATTTTGCTTCTTTTAAGATAGAAGTAGAAATCAATTTTCCACTGCAGTAATGTTTATAAATAGTCAAGCCCGTTGTTACACTGAGCAACAAAACTGAAAGGATAATATGGCTTGCTTTTTTCAACATCTTATTTTTTAATCTTTTACAAATAAACGTTATTTTTTTGAAATAGTTTTATGTAATTCCGGATTAGAGTTGTACAATTTTCGAATAATCTATTGGTAACAAGCTTTGCCATGTTTCTGAAGTTTGTGAAAATGTTAATTTTAAGACGGAAAAACTCTCTATTTTGAAATAGAAAACCAAACAAACCATGTCTGTCTGTCGTTTTTGTTTCTCGTATTGTCTCTGACTTCTTTGGGTGAAACATTGCTCAGTCTGATCAGGAAGTTCTTCGTGTAAAAACCGCCCGGGGAGTACTCGAAGGCATCAGTTGTTATGGTGTGAACGTTTTTTTTGTGTTCCTTATGCCGCTCCTCCGCTCGGGGCAGAGCCTTTTTATATAACTTCGCGTGCGGAAACAATGAAAATAATAATTCATGTCAGTTTGGATGATCAGAACAGGAGGTTTGCTGCTGTTTTTGTTTGCAGGTCTTCAGCTGAAGGCTGATTCCCCGGAGAAAAAGCAGCTAAGCCTGAGTGGTTATGTGCGGGATGCTTCCAATGGGGAGGTCCTGATCGGAGCGACGGTTTATTTGCCCGGCCTGGCTTCGGGAACGGCTACCAATGCTTACGGGTACTATTCGCTGAGTGCCTTGCCGGGTACTTACCGGATTCAGTTTAGCTATCTCGGATACCGCTCCGAAGTCAGACAGTTTTTGCTGGAAAACGATACGACGGTCAGCATCGAACTTGAACCGGCCAGTCAGGAATTACTTGAGTTTGAAGTTGTTGCCGACAGGCAGGGGATGGATCTGCGCAAACCGGAGATGAGTACGGCCACATTGCCTATGAAAAGAATCCGTCAGATTCCGGCTATGATGGGCGAGGTCGATCTGATCAAGGCCGTTCAGCTTCTGCCGGGGGTGCAGTCTACCAGCGAAGGATCTTCGTCCTTCAGCGTCCGCGGCGGATCGGGTGATCAGAACCTGATTCTGCTGGATGAGGCCACCGTATACAATGCTTCCCATTTGATGGGGTTTTTCTCCGTTTTCAACAACGATGCCATCAATTCAGTGAAAATTTATAAGGGCGATATCCCGGTCTGGGCGGGAGGTAGTCTGGCCTCCCTGCTGGATATCCGGATGAAAGAAGGGAACAGCAAATATTATTCCCTGTTCCGGGGAAAACCTACCGGCTGACCATCTCTGGAATTGATACCGATCAGGACGGGGAGGAAGAAAGCTATACGGCAGAAAGCCGAATGCCTGCCCTGCCCCTGGTCGATTCCATGCGGGCCGTGGTGGTGCATAAGTTTTATACAGATGTGCTTGAGATCAGTTATTTCGGGGAGGATGATCCGGCTCCCGATGATGCCTATATGTACCGGGCACTGGTGAACGGAGTGATGGTTACCGATACGCTGTATGAATGGAGCTTCACGGACGATCGGGTTTTCAACGGGCAACGGGCCTATGATGAACCGGTGCTTTATCTGGATCAGGAAGTGGAACAATATGTGGTTTGGGAGGGTGACCGGATTACGCTGGAGACCTCCCATATTCCGCATGAATATTACCTTTTCCTGTATGATGCGTATTGGGAGTATCAGGGAGCTGATCCCTTCGGTGGAAATCCGGCCAACATCCGGACGAACATTTCGGGTCCGAGAAAGGCCTGGGGATTTTTTACAACTTATGCCATTGACCGGAAAGAGAAGATCCTGAAAATGTACTATGAATAAATTCATTACAAAATTAGGGATGCGCTGGGATCTGAAGAAGGGGCATCTGGCTTCTGCCAGCAAAGACAATGCCGGAAGAGCCATTGGCCGGACCTGACTACGCCGGTGGAGGAATGCGTTTCATGCTGAAAAACGCCAAACTTTCCGATTAATTACTACCTTTGCGCCCTTATATTTACCCTCCCACCCGATTTCTTTAATGTTTTTAGCTGGGAACAAAATTGATTTATGTTATTTGAAGATTTGAAAATCATTGCGCCGATTCTGAAGGCGCTGAAAGAAGAAAATTATGCCGAACCAACCGCCATACAAGGGAAAGCCATACCACTTATACTGAAAGGAAAAGATGTGCTGGGCAGTGCCCGGACAGGAACCGGCAAAACAGCCGCTTTTGCTATCCCCATTCTGCAGCATCTTTACGAAGACCGCCGGCAGGGAAACCATTCCCGGCAGATTCGTTCCCTCATTGTCACCCCTACCCGGGAGCTGGCCATTCAGATCGGGGAAAGCCTGGGTACCTATGGCCGGCATACCGGTATTCGGAATACAGTTATTTTTGGCGGGGTAAAGCAGGGCGTACAAACCGACAAACTGAGCAGTGGAGTGGATATACTGGTGGCTACGCCGGGACGCCTGCTTGATCTGATGGATCAGGGGTATGTCAGTTTGAAACATATTGAATATTTTGTGTTGGACGAGGCTGACCGGATGCTTGACATGGGCTTTATTCACGAGATCCGTAAAATCATAGCCAAACTTCCGGAAAAACGACAATCGCTTTTTTTCTCGGCCACCATGCCCGATAATGTCGTGAAACTCTCGGGCCGCATCCTGAAGAATCCTGAAAAAGTAGAAGTCAGTCCGGTTTCTTCCACTGCCGAAACAATCAACCAGTTTCTCTATTATACCAATAAAGGGACCAAGAAGGAATTGTTGTTGCATATCCTGAAGAACCGGTCCGTTGATCCGGTGCTGTTGTTTGCCCGGACCAAACACGGGGCCGACAAGATTGCACGCTTTTTGAAGAAGGAAAAAATCAAGGCAGAGGCCATTCATGGAGACAAGGCCCAGAATCACAGGCAGAAGGTGCTGGCCCGTTTTAAAGACAGGGATCTGCGTGTACTGGTGGCCACTGATATTGCGGCCCGGGGAATTGATATTGACAAATTGAAATTTGTCATTAACTACGAAATTCCGAATGTGGCAGAAACCTATGTGCATCGTATCGGCCGTTCGGGCCGGGCGGGGGAGGAAGGCACTGCCATTTCGTTTTGCGAGCCGGAAGAAAATATTTATATCCGCGATATTGAGAAGCTGATTGGCCAGAAAATTCCTGTAGTTCGGGAGAATCCGTATCCGCAGACCGACAGGCCTATGACGGCTGCCGAAAAGAAGGAATTCGAAAAAGAAAAGCAAAGACGGAAACAGGAGTTCTTTGCTGCCCGTAAACAGGCCAAAATCCGTACCGGTTTGTACGGAACCCGTTTATCAGGAAGGTAAGGCTTTGGGGGTACCGCATCTTGAACATGCTTCTGACAGAAACAAGTTGACGGGCAGCTCGATGTTGCTGAGGCTTTTCCCTGAAATTTGGTTTATTGATTCCGGGTGTTGTCTCATTGAAAACAGGAGCAGCTTTATTGATTATTTTTCCCAGCCTTATTTTCTGCCGGTATATTTCTGCTCTTGAAATTCCGGCAGAAGGTTATGAAGTTATTGTTTTTACCTGTTTTTTTCCTGTCTGTTTATGGTCTGACGGCTCAGGATGCTGAAAGTGAACTGGTGGCATTTCGGGGATATATTTTCAGTGAAGATTCCCTGCCTGTGGAGAATGCACATCTGATTAATTACCGGACGCTGAAAATTATTGTAACCGACAGTGCCGGTTATTTTAACACTTATCTTCAGGATGGCGATTCGCTGATGGTCAATCATCTTTCCCTGGAACCAAAGATTCTTCATGCCAAACCTGGAAGGGCAGGAGAAAACCGGATTTATGTGGCTTACCGGACCCATTTAATCAACCTGGTTTCGGTTAATGAAGCCAGATATAAAATGGAAATGAATTATGCGAAGAAAAACATTGACCTGTTGTATCAAAGTTTGACCAAACTCGGACTGCGCAATGCAGATCGGATTGCTGCATATGACCAGTCCATGCCGTTCCGTATCATGCCGGGAGCCAGAATGAGCGGAGTGTCAGTCAATGCGTTGGATCTTGTCCGGCTGATCCGCGAAAGCAGGACCCCCCCTGAAGAGCTGGCCAGGGAACGCCTGGAACGGCAGGAGCGCAAAGAAGCAAAAAAAGCAGCCCGTAAACTTAAGAAAGAAACGAAAACAGATTAATGTTCTGAAAAAAGCTGAATAAGCCGGGCCCTGTTTGCCTTGCTGACATAGATTGTCCATTCTCCTGTTTTTACCCGGTTTCCGTCAATTTCCCGGATTTTGTCCAGAGCCACAATATACGATTTGTGAATCCGCATGAATTTTTCTCCTGGAAGTTCTTCTTCCAGTTTTTTCAGGGAGTACAACCCCATAATCTTTTTGTTTTTTGTCTGAAAATTTACATATTCCATGGCTCCTTCGATAAAATAGATGTCGTCATAGTGCAGCTTGACCATTCTCCTTTCCGATTTTACGATCAGGTAATTACTGCCGGAATGAGGTTCCGGTGTATCAGCACAATGAAGATTCCTGTCAAACAGAGAGGCTTTCTTGTGTAGATTCAGAATGTTGATTGCTTTTTGTACTGCTTTGATAAAACGGGTATAGGTGGCCGGTTTGATCAGGTATTCAATAGCATCCACCTCAAAACCCTGGGAGGCATATTGCGGATAGGCCGTTACAAAGATTACCAGCGGTTTTTCAGGATGGTTCAGGTGCTTTATAAAGTAAATTCCTGAAATATCCGCCATTTCGATGTCGAGAAACAGGATACTAATTTTTCCCGAAGACAGGATATTCAGGGCATCAACCGGATTGTCGAAACTTCCGGCCAGCCTAAGCTGGGGAACTTTGGAAATGTATTCCGAAAGCAGTTTTCTGCCCAGATACTCATCGTCGATAACCAGACAATTATAAATTTCATCCTGATTCATCGCTTTATTGTTTTTAGCAGCCGTTTGCGGCAGTCCTTGAATGGTTACATTGTTTTTTCTGTTGATAAAAGTAATTGAATCCTTGGTGTTTTTACAGCGCTTGCTTGCTTTTGCTGCAAGTTATTCAATAAACGGCATGATTTGATCAATATATTGCATCCGGATGGTAATGTTGAAAGAAACGGTGATATTATAGCAAAAGGACAAAATCTGGTTGATTATATTTTCCCTGCAGCGGGCCGATAATAATTTTGCTCACCAATAATTAGATTTAACAAATCGGGAATTATGCGCATGATGTATCGATTGATCGTTGTTTTTTTTGTTTTAATGATTTCTGAAAACCTGCATGCCCAGAAATCAAGGGGAAGCGATAGAGCTTACCGGCCCGGGGAGGTCTATGCAGGGCTTAGCTCGGGCGTAGACTTTCATTTCAGTGCTTTCCGGGAAATAAGTACTTCCTCTTATAATTTTGAGGAAAAAGGTCCCCGTTATAATATAGGGATTGACCTGGGAGTGATGGCAACAGAACGTTTGCGTCCCCGGCTGGAATTGAAATATGTCCGCCTGGCTTACGGGCAGGAATGGACGGGTTGGGAAGATGCTTCTTATGGCTCTTTTAAATACACAACAACCAAGGTCAGTTACCTGGACCTGAACCTGCATTTTGATTTTCTTTTACTTGGGAAATACAGGAAACTGAATGTATTTCTTTCTCCCGGCCTGAAAACGGAATATGCTACAGGTACCGGTTATAAATCGATAAAAACGGATGGAGATACGACAACCGACAGTTATTCCCAGTTGGGGGATTATTACCCGAAGAGCATTGCCGGTGCAGCTTTTTCCGTGATTTTTAAATACAGGTTAAGCAATCGTCTGGGGCTGACCCTTACTCCCGAGTATACCCGTTTTTTCCGAAAGTTTCAACGGGTGAATACAGAACAATACGAACGTTTTAGCTTAAATCTCGGTTTGGAATTCCGGGTTCATTAGCATATTATTCTGAATCCGGATTTTCCCGGAATTAAGCAAAATATATTCTGAAGAATTTTTTGACAAAAAATATCATGTTTGTAAACATAACAATGATAAGCCATGAGACATAACAAATTTATCCTTGGAGGCCTTGTTTTTGTCATGCTGTCAGTATCATGCAAGAGCAAACAATCCGGGCAAATGCAGCCGGTCAAGCCGAAGCAGTATGCAACAAAGACTCTTCAGCCCGAAAAAGTCATATTGCAATCGGTTTTTCCTGCAGTTCTGAGAGGGCAGGAAGATATTGAAATCAAGCCTAGGATTGACGGATATATTGAAGCGGTGTATGTGGATGAAGGTGCAAGTGTAAGCAAGGGACAGGCCCTGTTTAAAATTAATTCCCCTTCTTCCGTAAAGGCGCTTGAGGAAGCCTGGGCCAGCTACAACACGGCCAAGCTTGACGTGGAACGTTTGCGTCCGCTTGCAGAAAAGAATATTATTAGCAAGGTACAACTGGAGTCATACGAGAACTCACTTGATGCTGCCAAGGCAACGCTTGAACAGGCAAAAGCAACTATGGGATGGGTCACCGTAACCAGCCCCGTTGACGGAGTTGTCGGGACAATTTCTTATCGTCTTGGAAGCCTGGTCGACAATTCAAGTGTATTAACCACGGTTGCCAATACATCACCAATATTTGCTTATTTCTCCATGAACGAGAAAGAGCTATACGATTTCATGGGCAAATGGGAGGGCAAAACAAAAGCTGAAAAAATCCGGAATATGTCCGATGTAAAGCTTGTTCTTTCAAATGGTACAGAATATGACGAACCCGGGCGTATCGAAACCATTTCTGGTGTTGTTGACCAAACAAGCGGCTCTGTAAATATCAGGGCCTCCTTCCCCAATGCCCGTGGCTTATTACTTAGCGGAGCAAGTGGAAAGGTAATAATTCCACAAAATATCGAAGATGCGCTGGTCATAACTCAAAAAGCCACATTTAGCCAACAGGATAAAACCATAGTATATAAAGTACAGGGAGATTCGGCAGTACAAAAAGCTATTACGGTAGAAGCAACACCCGACGGAAAAAGTTACGTTATTCTCAGCGGCTTGTCTACGGGTGATAAAATTGTTACTGATGATATAATAAGTCTGTCAAATGGACAAAAAATAAAAATCCAATAATTTTAAAGGAAACTTAATATGCTTAAGACATTCATAGAAAGGCCCGTATTATCTACGGTCATTTCAATTTTCTTTATTGTATTGGGTATCATTGGTATTTACAGTTTGCCGGTTGAACAATACCCCGATATTGCTCCGCCTACGGTAAGAGTTTCAACAACCTACAGCGGGGCAAATGCAGAAACAGTACAAAACAGTGTTGTTGTACCGCTGGAAGAGCAAATCAACGGTGTAGAGGGGATGACTTACATGACCTCCTCTGCTTATAACGACGGGTCGGCATCAATTACGGTATATTTTAAACAAGGCATTGACCCCGATATTGCAACCGTAAATGTGCAAAACAGGGTTTCCCAGGCATCCTCCCTTTTGCCATCTGAAGTTACCCAGGACGGTGTAACTGTTGAGAAACAACAGAGCGGTAATATATTAATGCTTTCGTTAAAATCTGAAAACCCTGATTACGATGCCAAATTCCTTCAAAATTACGCCCAAATCAATATCGTTCCCCAGTTGAAAAGGGTCAGTGGTGTTGGCAGTGTCGACGTTTTCGGGGCAGGTAATTATTCAATGCGCATCTGGCTAAAGCCTGATGTGATGAAAACATATAAACTGACATCGGCAGAAGTGGTTTCAGCTCTGGAAGACCAGAATATAGAAGCAGCCCCGGGTGAACTGGGCGAAAGAGGAAACCAGACGTTCCAATATTCCTTCAAATACACGGGCAAATTGAAAACAGCCGAAGAATTTGGAAACATTATTATCCGTTCAGAAGATTCACAGGTTTTAAGGGTAAAGGATATTGCAGACGTTGAACTGGGGGCACAATCATATAGTATAGTTAGCAAAGCAAACGGCTACCCCGCTGTTATGATGGCCGTAAGCCAAACAGCAGGTTCCAATGCCCAGGATATCATTACAGAAGTAAAAACACAAATGGCAAAAGCGGCCGAAAGTTTTCCTCCCGGCGTAGATTATTTCTACCAAATGGATGCGAGTGAATTTCTTAATGAATCGATAAGCAAAGTAATAACCACTTTAATCGAAGTATTTATCCTTGTATTATTAATTATTTTAATATTTCTTCAAAATTTCAGAGCTTCTTTTATCCCGGCCATTGCAGTTCCTGTATCTATAATCGGAACATTTTTCTTTCTTACGCTATTGGGCTTTTCTATTAACCTTTTAACCTTATTTGCGTTGGTTTTAGCCATCGGAATGGTGGTTGACGATGCCATTGTGGTGGTAGAGGCCGTCTATGCCCAACTGGATGCCGGAGAAAAAAATTCGAAGCAGGCAGCTATTAAAACACTAAAAGAAATAGCTCCGGCGATTATTTCAATGACACTTGTTTCTGCATCGGTTTTTATACCCGTCAGTTACATTGGGGGAACCAGCGGGGTATTCTTTAAGCAATTCGGACTTACCCTTACCGTTGCAATTCTGATTTCAGGGGTAAATGCGCTTACATTAAGCCCTGTGCTTTCATCTCTATTTCTTAGAAAACATGTATTACCTAAAGATAGAAAAAGAAATCCTGTCAACATATCGTTCATGTATTTCAACCGCATGTTTGATGCTGCTACTAACGGATATAAAAGAATTCTTAGGTTTCTTGCAAAGAAAAATCACCGGTGGATAGCAGTTGTTACAGTGTTGGCGTTTTCTTTTATGCTGTATGCAGTAATGAATATGCTCCCTTCTGGTTTTGTTCCACAGGAAGACAGTGGAGCTATTATGGGAACTGTTGAGCTTACCCCCGGTTCTTCTCTTGAACAAACCGAAGGTATTTTAGCTCAGGTAACAGAAATCGTCGAATCAATACCTTCTATAGACGCTACGACATCAATAGCAGGCCGCAGTTTTACAAGCGGAAATGGGAACTCCTATGGATCAGTAGTTATCAAACTAAAACACTGGGATAACAGAGAGATGACTGCTGACGATGTCGTTTCGTTGTTACAACAAAAAACAGATACCATAAAAAATGCATCTTTTATGTTTTTTGGACTTCCAACTTTAATGGGTTTTGGATTAAGCAATGGTGTAGAATTACAATTACAGGATCGCACAGGAGGCGATATTAATACATTTTATGAAGTGGCCACCAATTTTCTTGAAACACTTCAGTCAAGCCCTGAAGTGTTGGTTGCCATGAACGCTTTTAACCCAAATTTCCCGCAGAAACAAATTGAGGCCGATGTACCTAAAATAAAAGAGGCAGGGTTAACATTAAGCGAGGTAATGACAGCGCTGCAACAAAATATTGGCAGTTCCTATATCTCAAATTTCAATGCCTACGGGAAACAGTACCGGGTAATTGTGCAGGCAGCGCCGGAATACAGGGCACAGTTAGACGATTTACATAAAATTTACGTTGAGGCATCGAATGGAGAGATGACCCCGGTTACTGAATTTATTAATGTTACGGATGTAACTGCGCCACAGGGACTCGACCGGTTTAACCTGTTCAATTCAATGAGTTTTACCATCGTGCCTAATTCCCTTGCCGGTTATACCTCAAGTGATGTGTTGGAAGTAATCGAAGAGACTGCATTACCAACAGGATATAGCTATGACTATTCGGGAATGACACGCGAAGAAGCAGGAACAAAAAACAATACCGCAATAATACTATTATTGAGTGTAATATTTGTTTACCTGCTGCTGGCAGCTTTGTACGAGAGTTACGTACTGCCACTGGCTGTAATATTTTCACTCCCCGTAGGATTGACTGGTATATACCTGTTCACTTTTATTTCAATGTTGAGAGGAAGCGGCATTGTCAATAACATTTATGTACAAATCTCGCTGGTAATGGTTATCGGGCTGCTGTCAAAAACGGCTATACTAATTGTTGAATATGCCCTGCAAAGGCGCAAACAGGGGATGAGTATTGTAAAGGCAGCTATTACCGGTGCTGTTGCAAGGTTGCGTCCGGTTTTGATGACGGCTTTAACAATGATAATCGGTTTGATTCCGCTTGCCTTTGCCAGCGGAGCTGGTGCTATTGGTAACCAATCTATTGGAATTAGTGCACTGGGGGGAATGATTTTCGGGACTTTCATAGGAATTCTGATTGTCCCTATATTATTCATCCTTTTCCAAAGCCTGCATGAAAAAATGAGTAGCCATAAAATTGAAACCATCGACGATGCCGACTTTTAAATTTTGAAATTATGGACAAAAATAAATATAAACTAAAAAAGTTACGAATACCGTTAATCGCTTTTATTGTTATAGGTTTGACCTCGTGCCAATCCTACAGGCAACTTAGCGCCCCGCCTGAGACTGACACTGACGGTATTGTCAGGGATGTTACTAACGATGGCGATACAACAACCATTGCAGATATTCCGTGGAAAGAATATTTCACAGACCCGAAGTTACAGTCCTTAATTGCAGAAGGACTGGAACAAAATATTGACCTCCAGGTGGCCATAGCCCTCATAAAACAGGCTGAAGCAAATTTAAGTATGGCCAGGGGAAACAGGTTGCCCGATGTATCTGCCGGTTTTCAGGTTGACCAGACACGAACCAGTTCGGGTGAAAACGGACGGGATATTTTAGGTTATACTTCAAATACAAATTCGCTTGGCTTTTCTGCATCATGGGAGATTGATTTATGGGGAGAACTTGCCAGTGAATCCAGGGCAGAGTATGCCAACTATCTGAACAGCAATGAATACAAAAATCTGGTACAGACTGAGGTTATTGCGAATATTGTAAATGCCTATTACAACCTGCTGGCTTTGGACAAACAGTTGCAAATAACGAAAGAAACGGTTATTTCGTTGCAAGAAAGCGCTGAGACGATGTCGATGTTAAAAGAAGCCGGAGAGCAAAACGCTGCGGCAGTTGAACAAAGTAATGCGTTGTTATACAGTACCCAGCTTTCAATTCCTCCGTTGGAAAGCCAGATACGTGAACAGGAGAATGCTATATGCCTTCTACTTGGCAGAAAACCCGGGTCAATTGAACGGGCTTCTATTGATGAACAAAAAATCAATACCAATATGCAAACAGGAGTTCCTGCCCAACTTTTATCTCATCGCCCCGATGTTAAACAAGCTGAGTTAGATGTTTTAGCTGCTTACGCCACAACCGATGCGGCAAAAGCAGGCTTTTACCCTTCGTTAACCATTAGCTCTGCCAGCTTTGGCCTGTCTGACGGCAATTTTTCAGACTTTTTTCAGACTGAGAATATCGCGGCCAATATCGTTGCCGGACTTACACAGCCCATTTTTAACAAGAAGCAGTTAAAAGGCAATCTGAAAATAGCCGAGGCACAGCAGGAAGAAGCACTGCTTAGCTTTCGCAATACGTTATTGGGTGCAGGACAGGAAGTTTCCGATATCCTGTTTGGCTTTGAATCGTCTTTGAAAAAGAACAGATTCCGGGAAAAACAAATCACCTCACTTAACAATGCCGTTGAGCATACGCAGGATTTACTTGTTGCCGGAGAAGCGAACTATATTGAAGTGCTTTCGGCCCAGCAGGATCTGCTTTCAGCCCAGTTAAGCCAGGTTGAGGAAAAACTTGAGCAGCTTCTGTATGGGGTGAATTTATATAAAGCTCTTGGAGGTGGAACTGAATGATATTTTCCAGGAAGGAAGCTCATTGTTCCCTTTCATGGTTTGTTGCCTGCTGGCTGGTTCGGTGCAGTTCCAGACATACGGAATGCTCCTGTCCGTCGGTCCAAACTTCCAGATTGTGTTTGTCCGGGTATAACAGTTTAAGGCGGCTTTGTACATTTTCTATTCCGATTCCTTTTCCATTTGGAGAAAACGGGCTTATTACCGCTTCCCGGCAAGTGTTTCTGACAACAAAGCTGAGTTTCTCCCCGTTTTGTGAAAGAATAATGGTAACGAAAGCGGAGCTTTCCTTTTCAATACGGCTGTGTTTAAATCCGTTTTCTATGAAAGGAATCAAAAGCATGGGGGCGAGTTGGTAGTTCCCGTTTTCTGCTTGACAGAGAAAGGTAATGTTTTGCTTGTTCTCCGTTTTCAGTTGCTGGAATTCAATATAA
>JBFWIL010000052.1:0-13510 GCA_050256015.1 Mangrovibacterium sp.
TGTGGGCGAGCACATTGCTCCGGGAGCTACCTTATTGTGTACTTCTTCAGATGGCTACCGATGGTCAATGCCGGAGGTTGTCTTTCCTGCCTATCCTATACCCGACGGAACCACCAAGAAAGGTGATCCGGCGGTGGCCAAAGATTTGCTGTCGGTTAACCACCAGCGCATGGGTTTTTACCTGTCCGCTGACGACCGGCTTCTGGTACTCGCTTATATCGGAATTTCCCTGCACGAAAAAGACAGTCCCAACGACGGGAACGGCATTGGCAGGGTGGTTCGGGAAATATACCGGGACGGTTCCCGGGGACCCATTCACTTCATTAGATACAATAAAGGATGGAACGAGAAGAACACTGAATACCCGTTTTATCGGAAAAGTAAAGACAAGGGTTTTGTGAAGGCCTGCGACGAGCTGTTAGCCAACAGGCTGATGGTTCAGCAATGGAACGAAGAAGCCGACCGCGACGACCCGTTGATCTCCCTGAAAGGCGAATACAAGGCCTTCTGCTATTATCATTTGCCTGACGGCAAGGTGGTAGGCCTCTGGAAAAATGCCCTGACGGCATTCAGTGAAGATGAGGGCAAAAGCTGGACCCAACCCGTACGTGCTCCGGGTTTTGTAAACAGCAATGCCAAGATCTGGGGACAAAGGACCTCCGATGGCCGGTATGCAACCGTGTACAATCCGTCTGATTTTCGCTGGCCGCTGGCCCTGTCGGTGAGTGAAAACGGACTTGCCTATGACAAGCTGCTTCTGGTAAACGGAGAGATTACCACCATGCGTTACGGGGGCAATTACAAGTCGTACGGTCCTCAATATGTGCGGGGTATTGCCGAAGGAAACGGAATACCGCCAGATGGCGACCTATGGGTGACTTACAGCATGAATAAGGAAGACATCTGGGTGTCCAGAATTCCTGTTCCGGTGGTTGACCGGGCGCAGGAGCAGGTCAATGAAGTGTTCAACATCCTGCCGGAAAACCGGGAACTGGATTGCTGGAACCTGTTCAGTCCGGTTTGGGCCCGTGTTTCCGTCGAAAAAGACG
This sequence comes from Mangrovibacterium sp., assembly GCA_050256015.1. Classification (GTDB taxonomy): domain Bacteria; phylum Bacteroidota; class Bacteroidia; order Bacteroidales; family Prolixibacteraceae; genus JBFWIL01. The sequence continues at coordinate 1,050 of JBFWIL010000052.1, forward strand.
GGAAGGGTATTCGAAGCCTGGTGCTGCGCGACCGGGATGAATTTGATTATGCCCGGGCCGAACGCTTGTTCCCGGCAACGAAAGCGCTGAGCGCGGAGTTCCGGGTGAAAGCCGGACAAAACGATCACGGACAACTCGACATTGAATTGCTGAGTGCCAAAGGTACGGCAGCTTTGAGACTTACCTTCGGGGCCGACGGATTTCTGAAACAGAAAAACGGTTACCGGCTGAAAAATATCATGCGTTATGAACCGGGAAGAAGCTATTCCATTCGAATCGAAGCTACCACTGATAACCGTTTTTATACGGTTTTTGTGGATGGTCAACGAAAGTCGGCCGGACTGTTCTTTGCTCCCGTACACCGGCTGGAACGCATTGCCTTTCGTACGGGAGAGGTGCGCCGTTTTCCCAATGTGGATACACCTACCGATCAGGATTTTGATGTTCAGCAAACTGGAAAGCCAGTTCAGGAAGCTGTGTTCTTCCTGTATGCGTTAACCACAAAAGAATTGTAGGTAATGAAAAAACAGCATTTCATCCCGTTTTGCCTGTCTGTATGTATGTGTGCAGTCGTGCTGACCCTTTCCGGGCCGGGAATAGCACTGGGGGCTTCCAAAGGCAGACAGAAGGCGGTGCTTCAGGCAGCCGCATTTAAACATTATGTAGATTATTTTAACCGGATGGAGGATGAAAACATCCGTAAAGCGGTTCCCAATGAAAAAGCCTGGGAATGGATGAAGTCGAACATCCCCCTGTTTGAATGTCCCCAGGACAACTTTGAGGAAATTTACTACTACCGCTGGTGGACTTTTCGAAAGCACCTTACGGAAACCCCACAGGGGTATGGTATTACCGAGTTTATGGTGAACCGGTTTTATGCCGACAGGTACAACCTGATCAGCTGTGCGTTGGGCCATCACATCATGGAGAGCCGCTGGCTGCATAACCCGGTGTATTTGCAAGACGACGTCCGGATCTGGTTCAGGGGCAATAACGGACAGCGTATGAGCAAGCTGATGAAATTCAGTAGCTGGACTGCCTATGCCTTGTATAACAGTTATCTGGTAAATGCCGACAAGGCTTTTTTGACGGATATGTTTCCAGACCTGCTTGAGGAATACCGGCAGTGGGAAAAGGAAAAAAGGACGGAAAGCGGATTGTTCTGGCAGTATGATGTAAGAGACGGTATGGAAGAACAGATCAGCGGCGGCAGGAAAGTGAAAAACCTGCGCCCCACCATCAACAGTTATATGTACGGCAATGCCGTGGCCCTGTCCGCGATTGCGGCGTTGAAAGGCGACGAAAAACTGTCAGCCTGTTATTCGATGAAGGCCGATACGCTGAAACAGCTTGTCGAATCATCCCTCTGGGATCCGGACGACCAGTTCTACGAAACCATGCAAGAAGCCGGAGGTTCGGCCAAAGTGCGTGAAGCCATCGGTTTTATTCCCTGGTATTTTGATTTGCCCGGAGAAAATCGTTCCGTCGCCTGGAAGCAGCTGATGGACCCGGACGGTTTCCTGGCTCCTTTTGGCATAACCACAGCCGAAAGACGGCATCCTGATTTTCGCATGCACGGTTGTTGTAGTTGTGAATGGGACGGGGCCATATGGCCTTTTGCCACCTCCCAGACCCTGACCGGCATGGCCAACCTGCTTAATCATTATCATCAGGACTATGTAGACAGGCAGGATTATTTCCGTCAGCTGGAACTTTATGTGGAATCGCAGTATTACCGGGGCCGTCCCTATATCGGGGAATATCTGGATGAGACCACCGGCTACTGGCTGAAAGGAGACCAGGAACGCAGTCGTTATTACAACCATTCTACCTTTAATGATCTGGTCATTACCGGATTGGTGGGACTTTGTCCGCGGGCCGATGAGCTGATTGAAGTAAACCCGCTGATCCCGGAAAATCAATGGGACTGGTTCTGCCTGGACAATGTATTGTATCATGGTCGCATTCTGACCATCATCTGGGACCGTACCGGTGAAAAGTACGAAAAAGGGCAGGGACTGGCTGTGTATGTTGACGGCCGGGAGGCAGGCCGCAGTGCCAAACTGGAAAGGTTGATTTGTAGATAAAGTAAAATTGTTGCAGATTCAGCCATGCCTGCTTCTGTGCATGAAGCCCTGATGAATGGCCTTCGTGTCGGGCTAAAGGAAGAACAGGTCGAGTTTATTCTTGAGTCGGGAAAGTTGCTTTTACCATGGCCGGGTACCATGCCGTTTTGCCCGATTTGACCGAAGAAGAAGCGGCAGTCATTCTGGATTATATGAAAGAAGTCCGGGAAATGGCAGTGGATTACAAGAGCATGAAACAAATTTCTGTTATCTTTGAAATTTATAAAACCAGATCCGAGCAGTATCTGAACAGCAAAGGCAGAAACTGGCGGCAACTATACCGGGATTATGGACAAGCCCGGAAAGCGGATAAGCAGAAACAGAAAAAGAACTAAATCATGAACAAGAAACGGATCATACTGGTCTTGTTGGTAAGCGGATTGTGGGGGTGTGTAACCGATGGCGTTGAAAACCGCTGGAAAACGGGAATTGTGGAAGAGCAGTTCCTCTATGAAGAAGATGTATATCCTTCCTGTCATGCCGGAACCCTGGCCGAAACCCCCGAAGGGCTCGTGGCTGCCTGGTTCGGAGGGACCCGTGAGCGGCATCCGGATGTAACGATCCGGTTCAGCCGGCTGGTGAAAGGAAACTGGACCAAATCGATTGAAGTGGCCAACGGGGTAATTAACGACACGCTGCGGTATCCTACCTGGAATCCGGTGTTATACCAGATTCCGGGAGGTGACTTGCTGTTGTTTTACAAGGTTGGTCCCAAACCGTCCGAATGGTGGGGCATGCTGAAGCGATCATCCGACAACGGCCGGAGCTGGACTGAGGCGGAAACACTTCCCCGGGGGTATATAGGTCCGGTAAAGAACAAACCTGTATTACTGAAAGACGGCCGGCTGATTTGCCCTTCTTCTACAGAAGGAGGCAGGGGGTGGCAGGTGCATTTTGAAATTACGCCTGATTATGGAAAAAGCTGGGAAAAAGTGGGCCCCATCAACAATCCCTCCACCTATTCCATTATTCAGCCGAGTGTGCTGACATATTCCGACGGCCGGATGCAGATCCTGTGTCGCAGCCGCAACAGCGTACTGGTTACCTCCTGGTCGGCAGATGAAGGTCGAAGCTGGTCATTACCTCAGGCTTCCGGATTACCAAACAACAATTCCGGAACGGATGCCGTTACGCTGAAGGACGGTCGGCAGCTGGTGGTATACAACCATGTGAAAACGCCAACAGGAGCATCCAAGGGATACCGTACTCCCCTGAATGTGGCTGTTTCCGAAGACGGCAAACACTGGTTGGCCGCGCTGGTGCTGGAAGATTCCGAAATCAGTCAGTATTCTTATCCGGCCGTGATCACTTCTGCTGACGGCATGGTTCATATTATTTATACCTGGCGTAGGAAGCGGATGAAATATGTTAAAGTAGATCCTTCGAAACTTAAGCTCAGTCCCATCGTAAACGAAAAATGGCCTGAATGAAACCATCCGGGAGTGCAAGTTGTTACCCGGGGGCCGTTACGCGATACAACCGAAAGAATTGCCTGATGAAGAAAACCGTTCTAAGCTTGTTTATCCTGGCTGGTCTGGCAGTATTGCAGCTCAGCGCCCAGGTCCCCGATTCGGATAACAATTTCCGGCGTCCGTTGGAGGACGTGCTGAAAAGCGTTGAAAAAAGATATCAGATCAGTCTCCGGTATTCGCCCGACGATGTAACCGGAAAAATGCTCGACTATGCCGACTGGCGCTTTCGTTCCTCTTTGGAAATAACCCTGAAGAATGTCTTGGGGCCTTTTGATCTCTGTGCGCATCGGGAGGGGAAAGCCGGAAGTTACCGTATTGAACCGTTCCGTTATCACCGGAGAACGGTGGAGGAAGCCCGGGAGACACTGGATTATCTGGCCGGTTTGTCTGCCAGCCGGGAGGAATGGGAAAAACGGCGTTTGGCTTTGCGAAAGTGTCTCCCGGAGGCGGTTCGTCTGTCTCCCCTGCCTGAAAAACCCGTTTCCGAACCGATTCGGACCCCTTTGCGCCGGATGAAGGGGTATACCGTTCATAACCTGGCTCTGGAGGTACTTCCGGGCGTTTATGTGTGCGGATCGCTATATCAGCCTGCCAGAATAAAAGGGAAAATTCCGGTTGTGCTTTGTCCGAACGGTCATTTCGGGGGCGGACGCTACAACCGGGATGTGCAAAGCCGCTGTGCCGGACTGGCCCGGATGGGGGCCGTGGCTTTGAGTTACGATCTTTTTGCCTGGGGCGAATCGGCTCTGCAGTTTGATCCGGAAACACATCGCCGGAGCCTGGCCAATACCATGCAGGCACTGAACAGCATACGGCTGCTTGATTATCTGCTTTCCCTGGGGTACACCGATCCTGATCGGATAGGCATCACCGGAGGTTCGGGAGGAGGAAGTCATACTATCCTGATGACCGCGCTGGACGAGCGTATCGACGTAAGTGTTCCTGTCGTTATGCTTTCTGCCATTCATTATGGCGGATGTCCATGTGAAAGCGGCAATCCGGTACATCTTTGTGCAGGCGGTACAAACAATGTGGAACTGGCAGCCCTGTTTGCTCCCAAACCCCAGCTGGTAGTTTCCGACGGGGGCGACTGGACAGCCAATGTTCCTGTTTTGGAGTTTCCTTTCCTGAAACGGATATATCAATTTTACGGAGAGGATGCTCCGCTGTATTTGGTTCATCTTCCGGATGAAGGGCACGATTACGGCTCTTCAAAAAGGGAAGCCATGTATCGTTTTATGGCGAGGCATCTGAAACTTGATCGTGCTCTGCTGTTTGACCGGGAAGACCGGCTGGACGAGTCGGCCCTAACCATTGAACCGGAAGATTCCCTGAAGGTTTTCGGCAGCACTGGGGAGAAGCTTCCTCCCGGAGCATTACGGAGCTTTGAAAGTCTGGAAAATGTGTTTCTGGAAGCCGTGAAAGCAGCTCAATCCAGGTGAATTGGGCTGCTTTTTCAGGTTTTCTGGAAATGGTGCCGGGGTATTCAGAAAATGAAAGGAAATGACAAAAGAAGACTGGTCAGACAACTGGAAGAAATTTAAACATGGAGATACGGAAGCTTTCAGGCTTATTTATGATTTTTTCTTTGACCGGCTGTATCATTACGGCCGGAAATTGACTTCACAGACTGATTTACTGGAAGATTGCATCCAGGAATTGTTTCTGACCCTTTATACCAACCGCAAGAACCTGTCTGATACAGATCAACTGGAATTTTACCTGCTGAAAGCACTGAAGCACACTATTTACGGAAAGCTGCGTCAGGAACAACGTATGCTTAGGTTCAGAGAACAGGCCGGTATGAATTTTGAACTGGAATTTCTGGCCGAAACCGGACCTGACCGTGAGATAGCTGATCGTCTGGAGCCGGTAAGAAAGTATCTGGAAACACTCACTCCCCGTTCGCGCGAATTGCTTTATTTGAAATTTTACACCCGGCTGGATTACCGGCAAATAGGAGAAATGCTTGGTATTCAGGCTTCGTCGGTTAAAAAACAGGTGTACCGCATCATGTCACGGATGAAAGAGGAACTGGCTGGCTGAGCGGTTGCCTGCATGTTGCACAGCATAAATTTCTTTTTTAAAATCCTGTCCACTTTGCTTTCCCTTTTCCAATTATCAGGAAAAATGAGAGTTATTTATGGGTGATTTTGAAAAATATATGGAAGATCCGCTGTTTCTGAAATGGGTTTTTGATCCGGATGAAGAGACCGAACACGATTTTCAGGAACGGATGCGCATTTTTCCCGGAGAAAAGGAAAGCCTGCTTCAGATGAGAGAGCAGTTTCGTCTGTTAGCCGTGAAAGAAGAAAGTCCCGGACCGGTCAGGGAAAGAATTTTCAGGGAAATTGTTGCCAAAATCAAAGGGGAACACAGAAAAATGCGCAGGCTAAGGCTGGGCAGTGTGCTGAAGTATGCGGCAATTGCCTTGCTGTTCTTTGCCACGGGCAGTCTGGTTTCCTACCTGCATCTTCAGGACCGGATGTCTCGTTTGCTATCCGAAAGCCTGCTGGTAAAAAGTGCAGCATTTAACACAACCGTTTATCTGGCCGATGGCACCCAGAAAGAGATCAGTGAGGTAGGGAGCCTGATTGATTTTTCCCTGCCGGGGAAATTACTGGCCGGTTCGGATACACTCCGGCTGGATGAGCTGAAGACCGGAGCACATGGCCGGAATCTGGTTGTCGTTCCTTACGGAAAACGTGCCCAGCTGCGCTTACCCGATCGCAGCCTGGTTAATCTGAGTGCGGGCAGCCGTCTGGTACTTCCGGTGCATTTCAGGGAAAGCCAAAGGGAGGTTTACCTGGTGGGGGAGGCTTTTTTTGATGTGGAAACAAACCGGGAGCAACCCTTTCTGGTGGAAACTTCTACCTTGCGGGTCCGGGTTACGGGAACCAGCTTTAATGTATCCGCTTATCCCGATCGTTCGCAGGTCAGCACCTATTTGCATGAGGGACGCGTTGAACTTTGCAATAATAACAACAGCCTGTTTCCCCGGTGGGTTGAACTGCAACCGGGCCTGCGGGCCGATATGGACAGGGAGAACAGGCAAATTAAGATCCGGGAAGGGAATGACAGGTATTACCTGCTGTGGAAAGAGGGCATTGTACCTTTTCAGGATGAAACGGTGGACAATCTGCTGCACCGGGTGGAACAGTATTTTAATATCGTTATTCGCGTACCCGATCAGCTGGCCGGGAAACAACGGATTACCGGAAAACTTGACCTGAACCGGGAACTTCCGGAAGTGCTGGAATATATCGAATTGTTAACGGATAAAAAAATAGTTGTTGAAAGTGCCGGAACCTATCGGCTGAGCTGAAAAAAACCGGAAGATGGTGGCACATCCTCCGGTTCAACCAGCTTGTGTGATAATACTGGTTTATTTTTAATTAAAACATTTCAAATTTATGAAAAAAAAATTGTTAACAGGCTTTCCCGGCAGGGAAAGTATTAAATCAATTTGGAGAATCATGAAACTAACCACACTGATCTCTTTGTGTTTCGTCTTTTCGGCGGTTGCAAGCTCGTACTCCCAATCGACAAGATTAGACCTGAAACTTTCCAATTCAACGGTGAAAGAAATACTGAACCAGATCGAATCGGAAAGCGAATATGTCTTCCTTTACGACCTGACGGAGATGGATGAAAACCGTAAAGTATCTGTTAACCTGGAAAATGCTACGATCAATGAGGTTTTGGATGAGATCTTCAGGGATCAGAACCTGAAGTACTCCATCTACGACCGTCAGATCATTATCCGGGCTGACGGTCAGGCTATTACTTCGAGAAATGCCTCCCAACAGCAGACTGTTACCGGTAAAGTGACTTCAGTCACCGGAGAACCCATTCCTGGTGTAACCGTTCTTGTAAAAGGGACTACTGCAGGAACAATTACCGATATTGACGGTAGCTACCGGTTGAATAATGTCTCGACAGGGACGATGCTCGTGTTTTCATTTGTGGGAATGAAAACACAGGAAATTCATTTTGAAGGACAGCCGGTTCTTAACGTTAAAATGGAAGAAGAGACTGTCGGAATAGAAGAGGTTGTAGCAATTGGCTATGGAACAATGAAAAAAAGTGATTTGACCGGATCCATTACCCAGGTTAAAACAGATGAGCTTGTTGTTGTCAGTGGCTCAAATCCGATTCAAGCTTTGCAGGGGCGTGCTTCCGGTGTATCTGTAATGACCAGCAATGAACCGGGGGCATCTCCGACGTTGCGAATCCGGGGAAGTGGTTCGATCGATGCAAGTAATGACCCGCTGTATGTTGTTGATGGCTTCCCGTTGATGGATGGCGATTTAAACAATGTGAATCCCGCAGATATTGAATCCATTGAGATACTGAAAGATGCATCTTCAACGGCAATTTACGGATCTCGCGGGGCTAACGGGGTTATATTGATTACGACCAGGAGCGGGAGTAAAGGAAAGAATGAACTTTCTTTTTCTTCCTATTATGGGATCCAAAAGCCGGGCAGATATCAGGATTTTGTTCAAAGAGATGATTTTATCGATTTTATAAACGAAGCTTATGAATATTCCGGAGCGCTTGCTGTTTATACAACCGATAGTCCAGCTCCAACCGGAGTAGATACCAACTGGGAAAAAGAAATTATTGAAGATGCCGCCCCGGTACAGGATTATACACTCTCCTTTGCCGGGGGTAACGAAACAACCTCTTATATGCTTTCGGGTGGCATTTATTTGCAAGACGGCTTGCTTGATGCTTCCGGATTTAACAGGTACAATGTACGGACAAATCTGGATCATAAGTTTAATAAGTGGCTTACCGTAGGAACACATCTGCAGGCCAGTCGTTCGGAGAAAGAAAACAGGGATAATGCAACCGGAAATATACCCCGTTGGGGGTGGCCTACAACTCCGGTTAAGAATGCTGACGGAAGCTGGTACTATGCGATGTTGGATTCTCAGGTTAGTGCTTATATGGAACAAGTATGGAATCCGGTCTCAGACGGGAATGAAATTACAGACGAAACTTCTACCGACCGGTTAACCGGAGATGTTTACGTCCAGATCAGTCCGATTAAAAACGTGACGTTTAAAACAAATTTTGGTGTTGATATTTCCAATGCGAAAAGTTACGATTATTCGAGTTCTGAAGCTGCAGGAAACGTGTCAAACGGAACGGGCTCTGGAGGGCAGTCCTTTTTCAGGCAGACGACAAAGTTAACGGAAAGTATTCTTACTTATTCAAATGTCTGGAATGATGTTCACCGCTTCACCGCCACAGGGGTTTATTCCTATCAGGATTATGAATATAACGCGCTTGCCATTTCCGGCTCCGGATTTACCAACGACGCTACCGGTGCAAATGATATGTCTTTGGCCGATACGGAGAGTATAACTTACAGTTCCGATAAATATTCCAATAAGCTGGTTTCTTTTACCGGCAGGATTGCATATACTTATAAGGATAAGTACAATTTTACGGCTACCGGTCGTTATGACGGTTCTTCCCGTTTCGGAGAGAATAAAAAATGGGGATTCTTCCCGTCTGCCGGGTTTAGCTGGAGAGTTGATCAGGAGAGTTTTATGAATTCGCTTAAGGATCAGGTAACGAATCTGAAACTAAGAGCCAGCTATGGTATTACCGGTAACCAGGAGATCGGTAACTACAGCTCTTTGGCGTTAATGAGTTCGTCCTACTATATCTACAATGACACTCCTATTCTTGGTTTTACGGAAAGTATTGGAAATCCTGATTTAAAATGGGAAAAAACAGCACAGTTAGACCTTGGAATTGATCTGAACTTATTTAACTGGGTTGATTTAACGGTTGACTATTACAGTAGAAAAACAACGGATCTGCTGTATGATGTTCCTATTCCGACAACTTCCGGTTATTCCAGTATGCTGGAAAATATCGGTGAGGTAAAAAATCATGGGCTGGAAGTCAGTGTTCATTCCAAGATAATCGATAGCAAGAATTTCAAATGGGATATTTCGGGTAACCTTTCCAAGAATGATAATGAAATTTCAAAACTCTACGGAGATGTGACCGAAATTAATTTGGGAACTTCTACCTGTGGACTTGCCAAATATCTGAAAGTAGGCGATCCCGTAACCGCAATTTATGCCCGTGAATCCGGAGGTATTATTACGACTGATGAACAACTGGCAAAAGCCAGGTTATACAATTCTTCTGCTAATTACGGAGAAGAATTGTATATCGATCGGGATAATAGTAACAGCATCAATTCCGATGATTTTGTTTGTATTGGGTCCACAGTTCCTGAATTTTATTATGGATTGTCAACCAGCATGGAATATAAAAATTTCAGGCTGGATCTCTATGGGCAGGGAGCTCATCATTATGCTTCTATGACCTCTATGGAGCAAAGCAATTTCGGCGATTATTCCATTGGCTATTCCAGTTCTACAGGCGGTCTTTCCGGCTACTATATTTTTGGAGAAAACCAACTTCATGATCGTATCTATACGCCTACCCAGTATGCGTACGATAGGATGTGGAGGGAAGGAGTAAATGAAAACGGCAGCTTCCCAAGGCCGGGGGCACGCGGTGTATATGCTTCAAAAAGGACCAATGGCGATTGGAATTATTTCCTGCTTAAGAACGTAAAACTGAGTTACCAGTTTGACCGCTCTATTGTGAAATGGGCAAAAAATTTGACACTCTATGTTAATCTGCAGAATTTTGCCAATAAAGCCAATCACCGGGGATATAATCCGGAAAATGGAGATGATTCATATGCATGGGCTAAGGCTGTTATTTTTGGTATCAATGCTAAATTCTAATTCTAAAAATATTCTGATATGAACTATATAAGATTAAAGATATTGTTTGGATGTGGTTTGCTTTTTTTCCTTACCATTCAATGTACTGATTTGACAGAGACTCCGTACACGGAGCTATCCTCTTCGGCTTATTATCAAAATGAAGACGAACTGGCCAGCGCATTAACAAGTGTATATGATGGGTACCAGTCTGCTTTTGGGGGAGACAACTATTGGTATACAATGATTCTGGAAGTTGTTACTGAATTTAACTCTCCGGCTTATGCAAAGAACAATACCGACAAGTATAATGCCTGGAATGATATTAACAACGCAGGTGATCGAACAATAAAGAACTGCTGGGCAAACGGTTATGAGGCAATTAACCGGGCAAATGTCGTGCTGGCCCGTGGAGAGAATGTTGAAATGGATGAGACGCTGAAAAACCAGTATTATGGCGAAGCCAGGTTCCTCCGTGCCCTTACCTATTTTAATCTGGTTCGCTTGTTTGGTGGGCTGCCAATTCCTGAATCGTTCACGGAATCATTGGAGGGGCTTGAAATTCCCAGACAATCGGTTGATGCGACATATGATTATATTATTGACGATCTGAAGTGGGCTGAAGAGCACCTTCCGCTGAAATCGCAGGCGAGTGAGGTATGGAGAGCTACGAAAGGTGCGGCTCAGGCTGTTCTTGGCGAAGTTTATCTGACCCTGGGCAGCATGAATGATGATGCAAATTCTTATTCGCTGGCAAAGCAATACTGCGAATCCGTGATAACTTCAAATGAGTATTCTCTTGAACCCGACTTCAAGGATTTATGGTATTGGTGGAATACGAATAATAAAAACGGGAAAGAGTCTGTCTTCGAATTGCAATATGGCTTGTATAGCGGGTTATACAATAATTTGCATGTAATGTTCGGTGTAAATATTACTGAGAAAACACTGGGTTGTTATATGTATCGCCGTTTCGGTCCTTCTATTCCTTTCTATCTGTCTTATAGTGATCAGGATGCCAGGAAAGAGGGTACTTTTCTTACAACCATTAATGTGACTAATTCCGATGGGGAGGTAACCAATACATTGGTGTATAATCCTGAGGAATTGGGATATTATCCGGCCGCTTCCGGCTGGAAAACGGCATCTCCGGGAATCATTAAATATTATGACCGGACAACGGAATCTGCTACATTAAAACAGCCCCGTGCAAATATTTATGTGCTTCGATATGCCGAAGTTTTACTGAACTATTCGGAGGCAGAAAATGAATTAAACGGGGTAACTGCTGACGCTTTGAAGGGAATTAATGCTGTTCGGAACCGTGCCGGACTGGCAGATCTGCATTCCGGTTTAACACAGGAACAATTGGCCGATTCAATCTATCGTGAACGCGGTTGGGAATTCATCGGAGAAACGAAGTTGTATTATGACGAACTTAGAACCAATCGAATTGGGGAGAATGTGGAGACCATGTTCAATAAGTGTAAGGACATGGGAATCTTCATGTATAAAGATTATACACTCGATTTTATCCCGGGTAAGAACTTCCTTTGGAAAATTCCTGAGTATGATCTTGATTCCAATCCTGCACTGGAACAGAATCCGGATAATGTTTCTGAATAAATTATGAATCAATACGGAATAACAGGAGGAAAACCATTCGGTTTTCCTCCTTATTCTATTTCCCGGGTTCCTTTTTGTGCCATTACACGTGGCTTGTAGGCATCCTCAATTAAAAAATCCAAACCAGCCTACGATAATGATCCGTCTAAAAGACATATCCGTTAGTCTTCGATGTCAAACCTATGTCGGTTGTCTTCGTTGTCTGCATATTATGGTTATGGTAAGAAACCAGTTGCTGCTTTATTTTTCTGTATTTTAAATTATGGTATTAGTTTAATGTTTGCCAGATTTGATCGTTTGACAATTTTGAGTTACTTCACCTCAGAGATTGTGTAATTTATGCGATATTTGTACTTCGTGAAAATTCATTTTCAGAAAGGTGAATTCGATAAAATCGGAAATACAACTTATTAAAGCGTTTAAAAATGGAGATGCGGACGCTTTTAGGCTGCTTTTTGACCGGTACCATG
>JBFWIL010000053.1:0-13376 GCA_050256015.1 Mangrovibacterium sp.
TACATCCTGCAGGACGGGGAAGAAGCTGAAACCCAAAAACTGCCCTGGCGGTCAATTATTGGCTACCGGGAAACCTGGGGAATTTGCCTGGCTCGTTTTGTGACCGATCCGGTCTGGTGGTTTTTTCTGTACTGGGTGCCTAAATTCTTGTATTCACGGCATCAGATCGATCTTACCAACATCGGCTTGCCCCTGATTGTGATTTACCTGGTTTCTATTGGGGGATCCGTTTTTGGGGGATGGTTATCTTCTTTTCTGGTGGAGCGGGGAATAGAACCTCTTACCGCCCGGAAGCGGACCATCCTGTTGATGGCCCTGATGGTGGTGCCTGTCTTTTTTGCATCCCTGTCTTCCAGCCTGTGGGTTTCGGTTATCCTGATCTCTTTAGCTGCCTTTGCCCATCAGGGGTATGCAGCCAACATTTTTACCATGGTTTCCGACATTTTTCCCAAGAGAGCAGTGGGGTCGGTAACCGGACTGGCTGGTTTTTCGGGAGCTGTAGGGGGTGTGTTGTTTTCCGGGGCTGTGGGATTGATCCTGGAGTTTACGGGAAGCTATTACCTTATCTTTGGAATTGCCAGTTTGGCATACCTGTGCTGTTGGTTGATCCTGATCCTGCTGGTCAGGGGCAGCCGGAGCAGAATGTCCCTGGACCGGTTTCCCGGATAAACAATTGATAAGAAGCACTGACTCGTATATTAACTTGTAATCAGTATTTTATGAAAATTAAACCAGATGAAACGACCATAAGTAATATGTTGCTTTACAACACCCAGGAGTATGATAATGAATTTCAGCAACATGGAGTTCCATACCGTTGGTAAGCGTCTCAAAGTGATGACGTGTGATACGCCGATTGCAGTTAGTTAAATTGAGAAAATAAACTTATGAAAAAGCGTTCATGTATGCAGGAAGAAATCAAACAGCTGAAAGAACTGCTAAATTTAAACCGGATATTGCTGTTTTTGCTGCTGACCGTGCCGGTAGCCTGTCAGCAGCCGGTCCGGCACAAACACCGGATCTGGTTCCGGGAACCGGCGGAGTTTTTTGAGGAAGCCATTCCTCTGGGAAACGGCAGGCTGGGAGCCATGGTTTATGGAGGGAAGGAGCAAGAGCATATTATGCTGAATGAGGCCACTCTGTGGTCGGGCAAACCTGTTGACCCTTACATGAACCCGAATGCCTGCAAACATCTTCCGGCGGTGCGGGAAGCTCTTTTCGCGGAAGATTATGTCCGGGCGGACCAGCTTATCAAAAAGCTGCAGGGTAGTTTTTCCGAATCTTATCAGCCTTTGGGGGATCTGTACCTTCGTTTTGAAGGACAGGGACCGGTAAGCGGTTACCGGCGAGAGCTCGGTCTTGGAAGTGCGCTGTCGACCGTGGCATATACTGCCGGTAACAGTCACATCGTGCGGGAATCGTTTATTTCCTTTCCCGACCAGGTTATGGCTATCCGCTTGTCTGCCCGTGACGGTGGAAAGCTGAGTTTTTCACTGGCTGCCGGAAGTGCCCTGCCGCACAAGCTTCAGTTCACGGAAAACGGATTGCGGGTAAATGGCCATGCCCCGATCCATGTTGTGCCGAGTTACTGGGAGAGTCAGGATCCGGTGGTATTTGAAGAAGGGCAGGGCATGCGTTTTTGCCTGCAGGCAGTTCTGTCCGGTACCGACGGACAGCTGCAGCAAACCGACAGTCTGCTTCGGGTGGAGGGGGCCAGCTATGCCGTAATCCTGGTTTCCGCGGCCACCAGCTACAACGGTTTTGACCGCAATCCGGCATCGGAAGAGGTCGATGAATCGGCTCTGGCCTCTGCTTATCTGGAACAGGCCATGCAGCATTCCTATGAGGAATTGAAACAAAGGCATTTGGATGATTTCCGGGTTTTTTACGACCGGGTCAGTCTGGACCTGGGTGGTGCAGAGGCTGATTCGCTGCCTACGCCCGAACGGCTGAAACGCTTTTCAGCAGGGGAGAAGGACAACGATCTGGCCGCCCTGTATTTTCAGTTCGGCCGTTACCTGCTGATCAGCTCCTCCCGTCCCGGCGGACAGCCTGCTCACCTGCAGGGGATCTGGAATGCTTATGTTCGTCCCATATGGAGCAGCAACTATACGACCAATATCAATGTGGAGATGAACTACTGGCCGGCAGAGGTTTGCAACCTGCCGGAGATGCATGAACCGCTGATTGCTTTCACCGGACGGCTGGCCCGGACGGGGTCGGTCACGGCCAGTACTTTTTACGGTTGCGGAGGCTGGTGTTGTCACCACAACACGGATATCTGGGCCATGACCAATCCGGTGGGCGACTTCGGAGGAGGGGGAGCCAACTGGGCCAACTGGAACATGGCCGGAGTCTGGATAGCCACCCATCTCTGGGAACATTTTGACTTCACCCGCGATACGGTTTACCTGCGCGATACGGCCTGGCCCCTGATGAAGGGGGCCGCACAGTTTTGTCTGGACTACCTGGTGACCGGCAAAGACGGTTACCTGCTGACCGCTCCTTCCACTTCCCCGGAAAACAAGTATGTTACCGATACCGGATACTGCGGAGGAACACTGTACGGGGCTACGGCCGATTATGCCATGATGCGCGAACTCTTCGTAGCGCTGATCGAGGCTGGCCGGATCCTGAAAACCGAAGCTGACTTCTGCAGGCGGCTGCAGCAGACCATGGACCGGTTCCCTCCTTACCGGACGGGCAGGAAAGGTAACCTGCAGGAATGGTATCACGATTGGGAGGATGCCGAACCCACTCACCGCCATGTTTCCCATCTGTTCGGCCTTTATCCCGGACATGCAATCAGTGTTGCTGAAACCCCTGAACTGGCACGGGCTGCAGAGCAAAGCCTGCGGCTGCGTACCAACTCCGGTACCGGCTGGTCTATTGCCTGGAAGATTGCTCTCTGGGCCCGCCTGCAGAATCAGGAGATGGCTTATGATTGCCTGAAACGCCTGCTTAACTATGTGGACATTCGCAGGGAAACCGGTATGAATTTTACCGGAGGAGGAGCCTATGCCAATCTCTTTGATGCCCATCCGCCTTTTCAGATTGACGGAAATTTTGGGGGAACTGCCGGCATAGCGGAAATGCTTCTGCAGAGTGGAAAGGGAGAATTGTTTTTGCTTCCGGCTCTGCCCGATGAATGGAATACGGGAAGCATCAGCGGACTTCGTGCCCGGGGAGGCTATTCTGTAGATATAGCCTGGGTAGACGGAGCGCTGAAAAGGGCGGTGATAGTTCCCGATGCCGACGGAAAATTTTGTGTCCGGATACAGGATACGGTGATGGAATGTTCCGGCAAAAAGGGGGAGCCGCTTGTTTTGAATGCTCCTTTTTAAATCAACAAATCCAAAAAGAACAACTATGCGAAGATCTTTGATGCTTATTATTAGCCTGCTGAGTCTGTTCCCTTTTTGGAAAGAAGGAACGGTTAAAGGAATATGGCCCTATTTGTATGGAAAAATGTAAACGTTTTTGTAATATAGCGGATCTTTTACGGATGCAGTAAAAAACTTTTTTTTGCATAAAATACAATCATACAGAACAAATTTTCTGTTGAAACGATGAATAAATGAAAGAATTTTTTATGTAAGATCTGGAAATAATGAAAACGTTTTCCAATTGTTTCAGGATTAGGAAAACTCTAAATTTAATCGGATGAAGAAAACTTTATTGACGTTTATCACAATGGTCCTGCTGTTTATGCCGGGAGGCTTGATGCAGGCCATGCCAACGGATTTCCTTTACCTTTCAGGTACTGGGAGTGATCATACGGTCAACTGGCAGTTCTTCTGTACTGAAGGCATGAACTCCGGTAAGTGGACCACCATTCCCGTTCCTTCCAACTGGGAACTGCAAGGTTTCGGGAAATACAATTACGGGCATGCCAAAGACAGTGTCCGGGGAAAGGAAAAAGGTATTTACCGGCATCGCTTTGAAGTGCCTGCAGGTTGGAAGAACCGGGTGGTACGCATTGTCTTTGAGGGTTCTATGACCGATACGGAAGTGAAGATCAATGGAAAAACTGCAGGTCCGGTTCACCAGGGAGCTTTTTATCGTTTCAGTTACGATATCACCCGGCTGTTGCATTACGGGAAAAACAACCTGCTGGAGGTGACCGTATCCAAGCATTCGGCCAATGAATCGGTGAACCGGGCAGAGCGTTATGCCGACTTCTGGATCTTCGGAGGCATTTTCCGACCGGTATATCTGGAAGCCAAACCTTTTCAAAATATGGAGCGCATCGCGATTGATGCCGAAGCTGATGGTACTTTTAGAGCAGACGTTTATGTGAATAATGCCAGGAATGCCGATAAGGTCTTTGCTCAGGTTATGACACTAGATGATCAGCCGGTCGGACCATCTTTCTCCGGTCAACTCGAAAAAGGAAGCAATATGGTTCAGCTTCAATCCAAACTGGACAATATAAAAACCTGGAACCCGGAATACCCGAACCTGTACCAGGTTAAGTTTGAACTGCACGCCAAAGACCAGGTGCTGCATGAAATGACGATCCGCTTTGGCTTCCGAACGGTGGAAGTCCGCGAACGTGACGGCATTTATGTGAACGGTGTGAAAATCAAATTTAAAGGTGTTTGCCGTCATACTTTCCGTCCGGAAACCGGACGTGCTTCCTGTAAACAGATGAGCATAGAGGATGTCAGGTTAATGAAAGACATGAACATGAACGCCGTCCGTATGTCGCACTATCCGCCCGATGCCCATTTCCTGGACGTGTGTGATTCGCTGGGCTTGTTCGTGCTGGACGAACTGGCCGGCTGGCATGATGCCTATGATACCGAAGTCGGGAGCAAATTAGTCAAAGCCATGGTAACCCGCGATGTCAATCACCCATCTGTTGTTTTGTGGGATAATGGCAATGAAGGAGGGCATAACGTTGATCTTGATTCTCTTTTTGATCATTATGACATTCAAAAAAGGACTGTCATTCATCCGTGGCAGGAGTTCAATGGTATAGCTACCCAGCATTACCGCAGCTACGACTATGGGGCCGGGACATACTGGCACGGACACCAAATCGTGCTGCCAACCGAGTTTTTGCATGGTCTGTACGACGGAGGACATGGAGCAGGCCTGCACGATTACTGGGAACTGATGTGGAACAACCCCAGGGCTGCAGGTGGTTTCCTCTGGGATTTCGCTGATGAGGGAGTCGTACGGACAGACCAAAACGGAAAAATTGATACGGATGGAGCACATGCCCCTGACGGGATTCTGGGGCCTTATCACGAGAAGGAAGGTAGTTATTATGCCATTAAAGAGATCTGGTCTCCTGTTCATTTCGAAGATAAAGATATTACCCCGGCCTTTGACGGCACATTCTATATTGAAAACCGTTATTTTTACACCAATCTGAAAGAATGTTCGTTCAACTGGAAGCTGGCTAAAATGCCGCTTCCGGACGATGATCCCATGAAAAAGGAAGTGGCCGGAACGGTTGCCTCCCCGGATTTGGCTCCCGGCCATAAAGGGCAGTTGAAACTGGATTTACCCAAAGACTGGTTTTCGTATGACGTGCTGTATGTTAAGGCAACCGACCCGTATAATCATGAACTCTATACATGGAGCTGGCCTGTTTCATTGCCCGGGGATATCGTTCGTGAAATGATGGCAAAAAAATCGGGAAGTAAGGCTGTGACGGTTACCGGGACTGATACGGCATTGATCGTCAGCGCCGGAACAATTCAATATACCATTGGCAAAAATGATGGTTTACTGAAAAAAGTAGTCAATGGCAAAGGCGACATTCCATTTACAAACGGTCCGTTGTTATGCGCCGGGAAAGTCATTTTCAAATCGATGAACACGCAAATGGATGACGATACGCTTCTTTTGACCTGTTCTTTTGATGAACGCGAATCACGCATGAAACAGTTTACCTGGACTTTCTACCCGTCGGGCTGGGCCAAATTGAAGATGTATTATGTGCCCGAAGAATATGATGTTGATTTCGATTATATGGGCGTAAGTTTTTCTTACCCTGAGAATTTGGTTAAAGGAGTCAAATGGCTGGGGAAAGGCCCGTACCGCGTTTGGAAAAACCGGATGCAGGGTGTTGAACTGGATGTTCACCGGAAAGATTATAATAACACGATAACAGGCGTTCCTCCATTGGTTTACCCTGAATTTAAAGGTTATCATTCCAACCTGTATTGGGCAAGAATAGAATCTAAAGAGCAATCGTTTACCGTGGCGACTTCTTCGGAAGATGTTTTCCTTCGCCTTTACACTCCGGATCAGCCCGAAAAGGTTTTTGACCGGGTGGCCCCGCCGTTCCCTCCCGGAGATATTTCATTTTTGCAGGCCATACCGCCTGTTGGCACCAAATCGAACGATGCGTGGAATATGGGGCCGTCCGGCAAAAAGAACATGTTTTTCGATTACGGGCCTTACGACGACTGGCGCATACGGAGCAGAACAATGACCCTGTTTTTTGATTTTTCAGAAAACCAATAACAGATAATAACCAACCAAATGATGAAACCTATATTCAGACTAAATTACGGGTTGCTTTTACTGGCGCTTTTGACGGCGTTTCCCGTTTCGGCGACAGAAATATGGGTCTCCCCAAACGGGGACGATTCCGGCCCGGGGACTGAACAGCAACCGCTGACCACCATTTTTATGGCACAGCGTAAAGCACGGGAACTGCGCCGGTTAAACGACCCCTCAATCAAAAACGGCATACAAATTATATTGAAAGACGGCATTTATGTTTTGGACGAGCCGCTTTTGTTCCGGCCCGAAGACTCGGGAACTGCCCAATCGCCCACAGTTATAAGGGCTGCCAATGGCGCAAAACCTGTAATCAGCGGCGGTGTGAGCATCAAGGGGTGGCAGCAGGTAAATGATAACCTGTACAAAGCACATCTGGACAGGGACAGCAAACTCCGAACCCTGTTTGTGAATGGCAAAAGAAAGCGCATGGCCGGAACGGATCAGCCGGTCAGAGGGCTTGGAAACTGGGGGAAATTTGAGATTGAAGGAAACGAACCCTGGGCTTTCGGGGCAGGTTCGGCAATCGACGGGATTAAATTTAATTCAGAAGACATTCAGCTTTATCAAAATCCGGAAGATGTCGAGCTGGTGCAATTCAACGTGTGGACAGAAAAAATACTATGCGCCCGGGAAATAGAACAATTTGGAGATACTACGGTAATTAAACTGCAACAGCCCTATGGGGCCATTGCCACCACTATGGCCTGGGCCGGTAAGATCAACTATAAAAAAAGCTTTGTCATTCGCAATGCGCTTGAGTTACTGGATTCTCCGGGTGAGTTTTATTTTGATCGCAAGACAAAGACAATCTATTATTATCGTGATGGGGAAGACATGACTGTTGCTGAGGTTATTGTACCTGCATCCGAAGGCTTAATTCGGATTAAGGGTTCCTCCGACAATTCCAGGGTTGAAAATATACGGTTCGAGGGAATTACCTTTTCATACGATCACTGGAACCTGATGGAGGTTGCCGGCTCGCATGGTTTGGCAGGCATTCAAAGTCTGGCGTTGGCTGTGAAATACATTCCCGGCGGGAACTGGCACCCCTCTGAATATAACAGCACCGATGTTCCCTGGGGGGCCATTCAGGTCGAAAATGCTGAGAACATTGAATTTGTGCGTAATCGTTTTGAAGGCATCAGTTCCGCGATAGCGATCAACCTGGTTAATGATGTGAAAAGTTGCAGGATTGAAGGAAACTGCTTTAACGACCTGCTTGGCAATGCTGTGAATATTGGTCACCCGCAACATTATAAAATCGGCGACGGAGCTATTTACAAAAAGGGAGTAGAAGGTCTTTGTGAAAACATCACGGTGGCTAACAACTACCTTCGGAATGTTGGTCTTGATTTTAGACAGGCGGAAGCGATCACTTCCTTTTTTGTTGCGAACACCAGCATTGAACATAACGATATTACAGGAACACCCTACGGTGCGATTACCTGTGGCTGGTGGTGGGGGAATTCAGGTATTCCGGCTTCAACAGTCGCCAAAAACAACAGCGTTAGTTTTAATAAAGCAGGCGATACCCATCAGGTACTGGATGATGGCGGCATCATCTATCTGCTGGGAGAACAGCCGGGTACAATCGTTGAGGGAAACTATCTTTATAACGGGCCGCGATGTATTTATCCTGATGACGGTTCTGCCTATCTGACAATTACCCGGAATGTGGTCGGTAACCCCAGCTACAAATGGATGTGGCTGCACATTTGGACGAAGAGATGTCATGACATTGTTGCCCGTGACAATTACGTCAAAAATAACCTGCTGATGGATAATGGAACGCACGATATTATTGAAAATACTTATTCGTTTCGCGAAGACGAATTTTCAGGCGAAGCGCTGAAGATCCTGGAAAAAGCCGGTATTGAAGATGAATTTAAGGATATTATCCCGGACTCAGAACCCCAAAAGATTAGTATTCATCCAAAGGATTTCAAAGAACGGGATGTCTTCCACTAATCAGATTATCAAACTATGAGACGAGCCCGGAGAGTCATATCTTTCACACACGTACATGATTATCCCGGCGAGTTCCATGTGGCAATTAAAAAACAAATTATAAACACATGAAAAAACACGATATCCTTCTTTTCTTTTCCGGTATTTTTCTCCTGGTATTGCTGGGTTCCTGCAATCGGGTTCACAAGAAAACAATTCCAGGGCATGAAACAACAGAAGGCAAATATCGGGTTGCTATTGAGCTGATTCCGGATGAGGAAACGCTCACAGATTCTCTTTTGGTTTATCTCAAAGGAATAGCGCTTGATCGCTACCAGTGGAAAAATCATATTGTCCTGTTTGGTCAGGCAAAGGACACGGTCGGGATAAGCGACTTAATTCATCAGACCGGAATAAGTATGAAAATGAAGTATTATAAAAGCCCGGTGTATGTTTTTGACAAAACACGGCATTGCGGCGATTCCACTGTCGCGAAATCCTGGAAGGATTACCTGCTGACAGCCAACCTTGTTGCTGATACTGCTTTGCAACGGGAATACATGCACTATCACCAGGTACAGTTTGAGGAGTGGCCGGAAGTGGCACAAGGCTTTTGTAATGCCGGGTTTCAACAGCTTTTGGTGTTTAGCAACGGGAGGCAGTTACTGCTGGTGATTTCAATTCCTGCGGATAAAACCCTGGATGAATTGAATCCTGAAACCGAAGAAAACAATCCCCGTATGGTGGAATGGAACCATAGAATGAGCAAATACCAGGAAGGAATTGAAGGGACTAAGCCCGGTGAAACCTGGGTTTTTCTAAATAAAGTGGATGCTTCCGGAAAAGATTTTTAAGCAATATAAAATAAAGATTACATACGAATAACCGATACAACCAAAAATTATGAATTATAAAGTATTAAAAAACAGCATTTTGTTTGCAGTTGGATGCATTGTGTTTTGGGGATGTTCCTTTAATAAAGAAACAGTTGTTATTGTTTCAGAACAAAGCAACCCCAGAGAAATTTTCGGAGTGGAAAGGCTGGCCTCCCAATTAAACGAAGCAGGCTATAACGTTGAGCTGTTGAACGAGCTTCCCAATACAGAACAAACCAAAATAATCATTCAGCATATCGGGGCAGACTCTGTTAAAAGTGCTGTTAGTGAGAACGAAGAGGTTTCTTCCCTGTCGGAAGAAGGTTATGTGATAAAAACAAAAGAGAAAGATATTTACGTGGTTTCCGGAGGAACGACAGGGATATTGTATGGTTGTCTTTATCTGGCGGATAAGATTAAGGAACAAAAGAAATTACCGCGGGATATTGACATTGCCGATCAGCCGGAGATGGTAATGCGGGGAACCTGCATCGGCCTTCAAAAAACGGAATACCTGCCAGGGCGTCGTGTCTATGAATACCCCTATACCCCGGAAAGTTTTCCCTGGTTTTATGACAAAAAGCTCTGGATCAGATACCTGGATATGATGGTTGAAAACCGGTACAATGCTTTGTATCTATGGAACGGACATCCTTTTGCCTCGTTGGTGAAACTGCCTGACTATCCCTATGCCGTGGAAGTGGATGATGCTACCTTCGAGAAGAATAAAGAAATCTTTGCGTTTCTCACCGAAGAGGCTGATAAACGGGGAATCTGGGTGATCCAAATGTTTTACAATATTATTGTTTCCCAGCCTTTTGCCGAACATCACGGGCTGAAAACCCAGGACCGTAACCGGCCCATCATTCCGGTGATTGCCGATTATACACGGAAATCCATTGCCGCCTTTATTGAAAATTATCCCAATGTAGGCTTGCTGGTGACTCTGGGAGAAGCCATGAACACCGTTGATGACGATGTGGAATGGTTTACCAGGACAATTATCCCCGGGGTGCAGGACGGACTTCGTGCTCTGGGCATAGAGCAGGAACCGCCCATTGTGTTACGCGGTCACGATACCGATGCGGGCCGGGTGATGGATGCCGCCCTGCCCGTCTATAAAAACCTGTACACCATGTTTAAATATAACGGGGAATCTTTGACCACCTATGAACCACGCGATTCCTGGGAAACTAACCATACCCGGCTGAGTAGTCTGGGATCGGTGCATATTTCCAATGTGCATATCCTGGCTAACCTGGAGCCTTTCCGCTATGGTTCGCCCGACTTCATTCAGAAAAGCGTGCAGGCTATGCACCGGGTGCAGGGAGCAAATGGTTTGCATCTGTATCCGCAGGCATCGTACTGGGACTGGCCCTGGTCAGCCGACAACACCGAACCCCGGCTGCTGGAAATGGACCGCGACCGGATTTGGTACGATGCATGGGCACGTTATGCCTGGAAAGCCGACCGGGATAGGGAAAAGGAAATTGGTTACTGGACCGGAAAACTGGGCGACTTCTTTGGCTGTGGAAAGGAAGGAGCTGAGATCCTGGCTGCTTATGAGGAAACCGGAGAGATTGCCCCGAAACTGTTGCGCACCTTTGGTATCTCCGACGGGAATCGCCAGACTTTATTGCTGGGCATGTTTATGGGCCAGCTGGTCAATCCGTATAAGTATCATGTCTATGCCAACTTCTGGCCTTCCAGCGGTCCTCAGAAAGAAGTACTGCTTGATTATGCCGCCAGGGAGTTCAGGGGTGAACCCCATAACGGGGAAACGCCTCCGCAGATCATTGAAGAGGTGGTCAGACACGGGAAGCTGGCCGTAGAGGCCATTGAAAAAGCAGCGTCCAAGGTAACCCGTAACAGGGAGGAATTTGACAGGCTGAAAAACGATGTGTATTGCTATAACGCTTTTGCTAATTATTTTGCTGAAAGAGTGAAAGCCGCCATGCTTGTCCTGAACTATAAGTATTCGGGTAAGGCGGAAGACCTTGAAGCTGCAGTGCCCTACATGGAAAAGAGTATGAGTTGGTTCCGGAAACTGGTGGAGCTGACCCGCGACACTTACCTGTATGCCAACAGCATGCAGACTGCCCAGCGGCGGGTGCCTATCTCTGGTGCTGATGGCAAAAACAAGACCTGGGAGGAGCTTGAACCTCATTACCAGGCCGAGCTGGATAACTTCAAACGGAACCTGGAGATGCTGAAAACAAAAGGATCAGGAGAAAGTCTGCAGCAGGTGAAGAGCTATGAACCTGCTGCCGTGACCATCCTGAACAAGGGTCTGAGCCGTTATGCTCTGAAAGCCGGACAGCGTCCCTACAACGACAACAAGGCGGCAATTGGGGCGGTAGCTGAGGAAATCGGCAACCTTTCGGGGGTCCGGTTTTCAGACCGCCAGCAGCAGGAGGAAGGTACCGTGTTGAAATTCCGTTGCGAGCAGCCGGTCAAGGTGCTGGTCGGATATTTCAATACGAACAGCTATTCCGTGCTGGAACCTCCCACGCTGGAAACCAATGCCAATGCCAACGACCGCGGTCAGGCCGATATTAAAATTGCCAATGCCATGCTAATCCCCGGACTTTATCCGGTGAACGTGTACAACTATTGCTATGAGGCAGGGGAACACGAACTGGTACTGGGTAAGGGCCGGGTGCTGGTGTTGGGCTTCATTGACGGCAAAGAGGAGATACCTATTCATGATGCGGGAATGACCAAAGATGAAAACGGCCCGGCTGTGGACTGGCTGTTTTATTAAGGAAAGAAACGAGCTTATAATTTAGACAGAAAGTTATATGAGAAAGGGTATGTTTTTTGTTTTTATGCAGTTGCTTGCAGTCAGCCTGCTGGCCGTGCCGGGAGGAGACATGAAACTGTGGTACCGGCAGCCGGCCGGCAACTGGAATGAGGCCCTGCCTGTCGGGAACGGAAGACTGGGAGCCATGATTTTTGGCGGTACGGCCTCCGAGCAGATTCAGCTGAATGAAGAAACGGTTTGGTCGGGCCGGCCCAACCAGAATACCAATCCGGCTATTCGGGAGGTGCTTCCGGAGATCAACCGGTTGTTTTATGCGGGCAAATACCGTGAGGCGGAAGCCCTGGCCGTTGAAAAGGTGGTCTCGGCCAACAGCGGTATGAAATACCAACCCGTCGGCAACCTGTGGATAGATTTTCCCGGACATGAGCAGGCCGTGAATTATTACCGGGATCTGGATATCAGCCGGGCCGTTGCAAGCGTGGAATATGAGCTGAACGGGGTGAAATTCCGGCGGGAATATTTTTCTTCCTTTACCGATCAGGTGATTTTGATCCGGTTGACAGCCGACAAGCCGGGACAGATCAGCTTTAGCCTGGGGATGGACTGCGGACTGCGCAGCAAACTGGAGTTAAACGAAGATCAACTGGATCTCTCGGGGATCACCGACGATCACGAAGGGGTTTTGGGTGATGTCCGGTTCCGTGCCCTGGTTAAACCGGTTGCCGAAGGCGGAAAGCTAAGCGTCCGGGACAACCGGCTGGAAATCAGCGGAGCCGACCGTGCAACCATTTATATTTCTGTTGGAACAAATTTCATCAATTTCCGCGATATAAGCGGGGATCCGCTGAAGAAAGCCGGCAATTACCTTGAGGCAGCCCTGGAAAAGGATTATGAAGAAGCCCGTGAGTCACATATCGATTTTTACCGTTCCTTTTTTGGCCGGACCAGCCTGGATTTGGGGACCACCCCGGCTGTACTGCAGCCTACCGACGAGCGGATCAGACTGTTCAGCACGGGCGATGATCCCCAGTTGGTCAGTCTGTATT
Source organism: Mangrovibacterium sp. (assembly GCA_050256015.1). GTDB lineage: Bacteria > Bacteroidota > Bacteroidia > Bacteroidales > Prolixibacteraceae > JBFWIL01. The sequence goes on from JBFWIL010000053.1 coordinate 13,158, forward strand.
TCCAGTTTGGTCGTTACCTGCTGATCTCTTCTTCCCAACCGGGCACCCAGCCGGCCAACCTGCAAGGCATCTGGAATGACCGGGTTTCCCCTCCCTGGGACAGCAAATATACTACCAACATCAATGCCGAGATGAACTACTGGCCGGCTGAACCGGCTAACCTTTCCGACCTGCACGGGCCTTTCCTGCAAATGGTCCGGGAACTTTCGGTAAGCGGAC
>JBFWIL010000054.1:0-13306 GCA_050256015.1 Mangrovibacterium sp.
GACCGATTTTATAATACAACTGTAATTCTCCTCCTGGAACCTGGTACAATACCGGGTTCCATGTCGGCAGACGGCTTCCGTCTTTTCGGATTCCGTCGGCCACATTAACCGGTTCGGTCCAGCTTCTATCTACCTTCCGGCTTACATAAATGCAGACATCCGGATGTCTTTCGCGGGTGCCGCCGAACCAGGCGGTTACCAGTTCTCCCTGGGCGTTCTCTGCAATGGTGGATGCGTGGCAGGAAGGGAAGGGAGCCTGTTCGTATATAAACTCTTCCAGCAAGATGCCTTCTTCCCAGCTGCGCGGACCGTTTTCCGTGCAGCCGAACAGATAAAGCAACAGGGGGGTCAGTAAGATCAAAGTTGATGGTTTTTGCATAGATAGCAGAGTTTGTATTGAAAAAATCCAAAAGTAAACAATGATTTCTAACTGCGCCAGCAAATTTTAGCCGGATAATCCCGGTTTTGCCGGCGCAGTTTTTCTGTTTAATGCAGCTAAATCAATAGCCCGGGTTTTGCTGGGGGGTCCAGAAATCCGGGTTCTGATCGATTACCGTCTCCGGAATCGGCCACACCAGGTTGTTTTCTGTCAGGTTGTCCAGAAGGCCGTTCTTATTCTTGTCACTGGCTTTAAGCACTTCCAGTGCCCGTCCGGTGCGTTTCAGGTCAAAGAACCGGTGAAATTCCATAGCCAGTTCCACATGGCGCTCATGTTCGACGGCCAGATCGAAAGTAGGATACCTGTCTGACGGATAAGCTGCCGTTCCGTACAGTTGCAGGCCTGCACGGGCTCGTACCTCGTTGAGGTATTTCGCCTCTCCCGTGGCTTCGGCCAGCATCAGGAGAACGTCGGCATAACGCAATACAATAAAGTTATTGTCACTGGCCTCCCGTTTTCCTACATACGATTTGGTGTGGTCTACCCATTTAATGGGAAAACGGGTTGGATCGAATACGCCGGCATTGGTCATCCATCCGTCCTGGATCGAGATGTCCCGGCGCGGATCTCCTTCTTCATAAGCGTTCCAAAGATCTTCCGTTACCTGGTTGTGACCTCCTCCCTGCAGGGTGATTGCTCCGAGGTTATTGTTTGGCGAATACAATGCCCAGTAAGTGCTGGGTGCATTTTCTGCTCCTCCCAGGTATTGAATTTCAAAGATTGATTCCACTCCGTTCTTTTGGTTTAAGTCCCAGAGATCCGCATAGTCGGGGGTTAACTGATAAGCTCCGTAGATATTCATCAGGCTGCTTGCTGCCTTGGCTTTGTCTCCCATGGTTAGGTATACCTTTCCCAGCAGGGCATAAGCCGCACCCTGAGCGGGAACGCCTACTGCCCGGACATCTGTTTTCTGGTCCAGGTGCTGGATACAGAACTGCAAATCTTCAATAATCTGGGCATATAGCTGGTCTGTTGTGGCCCGGCCTTTTGCATAGGCCTCATCGATAGACATTGTTTCAGTAACCAGAGGAACACTTCCCCAGATTTGTGTCATGTTGAAATAATACAGTGCCCTCAAAAATTTCATCTCGGCGGCGTACTCGTTTTTATTCTGGGAATCAAGTTGCTCCGTAGTCTCAATAACCTTATTGATCCGGGTAATGGCCGTATAGAACTGTTGCCAGGCATTCAGTACTTCGGTATTATTCGCTCTGACCTGAACATTCTGGAATTGTTCATATGCTCCGGTACCCTGGTCGGTTGTATACGCATCGTCCGAGCTCAACGCACCAACGAAATACATAACATTAAGCGATCCGTAGATTGTATGCAGGGTGCTGTAGGCAGAAACCATTGCGGTTTGTATTTCTGCCTCATTGCGGTAAAATTCTTCTTCATTGGCATTTGAAGGCGGGGTCAGATCCAAAAAATCTTCTGCACATGACCCGACAAGAACCGAAAGTGCAATCAGCAGTGTAGTGTATTTTAAAGTCTTCATAGTTATCCGTATGATTGTTGATTCATTAGAAATTAAAGTTAATACCCATGGTCCATACCCGCGGGTTGGGATAGGCGCCGTAGTCGAATCCTCTGAAAATACCGGTTTGGAATGAGCTGGCTTCCGGATCGTAATTGGTGTAATCGGAGAATACGTGAACATTTTCCACATTGAGATAGACTTTTACAGAGGAAGCTCCGAGGCGTTTTGCCAGCTGGTTGGAGAAGGTGTATCCCAAACGGATGTTTTTAATACGAACAAACGATCCGTCTTCGACCCAGTAAGACGAACATTGGTTTTGCATGGAACTTTCCCCGTCACGTGGCTTATAATGCCATCCGTCGCCCGGTTCCGCCTCCGAACGCCAGAAGTTGAATGCTCTCTTGTACACGCCCCGGTTTGCACGCCCAATCAGGGTAAACCGGGACTGCTGGTTCATGATTTCACCACCTTCCGAGCCGGTCAGCATTACGCTGAGATCAAATCCCTTGTACATGAAACTGTTGGTCAGTCCCCAGGTAAAATCCGGCTGATAGTTTCCGATAATTGTCCGGTCGTTCGAATCGACAACCCCATCGGGCACCCCATCAGGGCCGCTTACATCTCTGATCTTCGGATCGCCCGGCTCACTGCCAGCGAATACGGGGTACTGGTTCATTTCCGCAGCACTCATAATCACTCCGTCATACTGGTACCCGTAATAATTGCCCAGCGTTTTCCCGACCTCGATCAGAATGTTGCAATGATTGTTACTCATCTGGATCGGTGAATCATTCGGTCCCAGTTTCAGAACTTTGTTGCGGTTCCCGGAAATATTAAACTCGGTATTCCATTTGAAGGCACCGGTAAGGTTACGTGATGAAACCAGGAATTCCATTCCCTGGTTTTCCAGTTCCCCGATGTTGGTCAGCGTGCTGGAAAATCCCAGGATGTCGGGAATCGGTACATTTAACAACAAATCTTTTGTTTTGGAGTAGTAGTAATCATAGGTAACATTCAGACGGTTGTTAAAGAACGAACCGTCCAGACCGATATTGACCTGACTGGTTTTTTCCCATTTCAGGTTTTTATCGGCATAATTGCTTTGATGCATTCCGCTTACCAGTTGTCCGTCGAAAACATAAGTACCATATTCCATCTGGCTTATGGCGGCATAATTCTGAATTTGATTGTTCCCGGTCACCCCATAGCTTACCCGCAGTTTAAGGTTGTCCAGCCAGTCGCGTGTTCCCTGCATGAACGATTCTTCAGACATGCGCCATCCCAAAGAGGCGGAAGGGAAATAACCCCAGCGGTTATTGGACCCGAAACGGGAACTGCCGTCGGCCCGCAAGGCCGCCGAAATCAGGTATTTCCCTTGGTAAGCATAGGTTGCACGGGTAATATAAGAGATAATCGACCATTCGGCCCGCGTGGATGGTGCACTGGTAATTTGTGTCGCTGCATTCATGGTTTTCACCAGATCGTTGGGGAAACCCGTGCCTGTTTTTTCTCCGTTGTCGACACGCTGTTTCTGTACGGAATAGCCCAGGAGTCCGGTAAACGAGTGGTCATTAATCGTTTTGTTATAATTCAGGGTATTTTCCCAGATCCAGTTAAACAGGAACTGCGTCCGTTCGTTTGCTTCTGCATCACGGTATTGCTCGTGACCGTAGTTCTGTCCTTTGTTGCGGTAATCCTGATAGAGCTGATTGTCCACAGTGCCGCTGATGCTGGTCCGGAAAGTCAGATCGGGAATGATCGTATAATCCAGAAAAGCCGTTGAGAGGATATTGTAACCGATTTTTTCGTTTTCCGATTCACGAGTAAAAGCATAGGGATGCCACAATTGGAAGGAGTAGGGTTGAAAAACATTCCAGATCGAATTCGTATCGCGATGACTTAAGGTACCGTTTTCCGTGAATACCGGGAAAAGAGGATCAGATTGCAAGGCAAAGCTAACGGCATCCGATTTTCCAGCCTCTCCAAACATCTGGCTTTTCGTTCTGGCCACGGAAAGATTGACTCCTCCGGTGAAATAATCCGAAAATTTGTGACGTACGTTGCTGCGCAGGTTTAAACGGTCGTAATAGGAGTTTTCGACAACCCCTTCGGAATCCAGATAACCCGAAGAAAACATAAACTGTGTTTTTTCGGTGCCTCCCGAGGCCAGAACCTGTACGTTATGCGTATAAGCGGTACGAAACAGTACATCCTGCCAGTCTGTTCCCGTTCCGATTCTTTGCAGCCATTCCGGGTCGTCGAACATAGACGGGATCTGGCGGTTCAACGGACGAACGCTGTTCGGATCGTCCCAGTTGCCTCCTGAGGTCTGCCAGCTGTTGTTCCGGTAATAACGGGTCCATTCGATAAATTCGGGAGCATTCATCATCTCAATTTTCCTGGCAACCTCGGAAATGCCGAATTCATAGGAACCTTCCACCCGGGTTTGCCCTGCTTTTCCATGCTTTGTGGTTATCAGCACAACCCCGTTTGCTCCACGGGAACCATAGATCGCGGCGGATGAAGCATCCTTCAGCACCTCAACAGACTCGATGTCATTCGGGTTTATAGTGTTCAGCGGGTTCATGTTGTAATCCAGGTTCTTATTACCATACTGACCATTTCCCGTCGGGGTAGTGTCTTCCAGTGGAACACCGTCAATGACATACAGCGGGGTGGTTCCGGAGGTGATGGAAGATGCTCCCCGAACCCGGATAGATGGAGCCATTCCCGGAGCACCCGAACTTTGGGTGATGGTTACACCGGGCAGTTGTCCTGATAGCGATTGCATTACATTGCTGTAAGATCGTTCTTTGATTTTGTCTGCAGTGACGGAAGCAACCGAGCCGGTTAAATCACTTTTTTTCATTGTTCCGTACCCAATGGCTACCACTTCTTTTAATCCTATAGACTCTTCAGTCATGACCAGGTCTATTTTTATTTTTCCCGCTACAGGTATTTCCTCTGTTTTCATTCCGACAAAGGAAAAAACCAAAACGTCGTCTCCGCGAATGTTTTGCAGGGAGTAATGTCCTTCAAAGTCAGTGATTGTTCCCTGGGTTGTATTTTTAATCACCACGGTAACTCCCGGGAGGGGTAGACCGGATGCATCGGTAACCGTACCCTGTATTTGTTTTCTCACCGCCTGCTTATCCCTGTTTTGGTCCGGATCGGGACTAATCACGATGTATTTGTCGATGATCTAGTAGCTCAATCCGGAATTTTCCAGCAGACTGGACATGATCTTGTCGATGGTGGCATTCTCAAATGCGGCATCTACCCTGTTTATTCCGCTGATCTCATCGTTTTTATAGAAGAAGTAATATTCACTTTGTTCTTCAATGGCGCTGAAAATATCCACGATCCGGGCTTTTCCCATTTTCAGGTTGAGTCGTTGAGACTGGGAATAGCTTTCCGCGCTGATTGCCATCAGGCAGGTAAGCAACAAAAAAACAGTCAGTTTCATGATGCGAAATAGTTTAAGGCATCCAGCGTGCTGAATGCAGCCGATTAGTTTTTTTTTCATAAATTTGTTGTGTTACTTGTTATTAATAATCCTGAATGTCAGGGTTGTTATAATTTCTCTCTGTGTGGTTGGAGCCGGACAGGAGAAAAAAGGAACGATCCGGTATTAGTTGGCGCTGATACCGGATTTTTTACGCTCAGGTAATTTGATTCATAGGCATGTTAATTTTGTTTTTTCAGAATGATCTTATTTTTCTTTTCCGGATTCCAATGCATGCTGTATTCAATGGGTGAGGAAAGCTTGATGATTTCCAGTATCTGTTCCAGTGGTTTGTATTTCAGAAATGTCCCGGAAAACCGGTAGGCCTTGATATCTTCCGAGCTGAAAACAAACTGCACGTTATACCAGCGTTCCAGTTTTAAAACAATCGATTCGAGCGGCTCATTGAAGAAAGTCATTTTCCCTTCTTTCCAGGAAGAATAAAAACGGGTGTCTACACCCGAAATACGGAGCTTTCTGTTGTTCACGTTAAAGTCGGCCAGCTGGCCGGGTATCATCTCTGCAATTTTCTCCCCGTTTTTGCCCTGCAGTTCCACTTTACCTTCAACCAGTGTGGTTTTGATGTGGAAACTTCCACTGTAGGCATCCACATTAAAGCTGGTTCCGAGCACTTTGATTGTTATGTCCGGGGTGTGTACCAGGAAAGGTCTTTCCGCATCCGGGCTTACATCGAAGAAAGCCTCACCCGACAGGCGGATCTCGCGCTGATGGGGTTGAAAGGCTGCCGGAAAGGAAATATGTGAACCGGCATTCATCCAGACCCTGGTCCCGTCGGCCAGGAGCAGTTCGGATATTTGTCCGGGCGGGCAGATCAGCTCATGCATAGCTCCGGCTTCCGGTTTGCCGGCTTCCGGAAACTGCATGTATTTCTGTATTCCCCAGGTGGTTCCGGCAGTCAGAAGGATCAGGGCTGCATATTTCAGAAGTCTGCTTAGCAATTTCCTCCTGCGTATTCCCGTACGGCTTAGCAAATGCAGGTATTCCTGTTCTGCACTTATCCTTCCGCTGCTTTTTCTGCTCAGCACATAAGTATTTTTCAGGCGGATAAACAGTTTCTTATTGGTCTGGTTTTCGGCTATCCAGGTCCTGACCTTTTCTTTTTCCTGCAGGTCTGACATACGGCCACAGATATAAGCGATGAGTCTGTCTTCGTCCATTTTTTTGTTCTGCTTATAACCGAAACAACCAAATACGGAATTACCCTTGCCTGCGCACGGTTTTTTTCTATTTTTTTTCTGTTGCCTTGCTGCCTTGTGTAGTTTTGTCTTTGCCTTACCGTTACTTTGCTGTAGTTTTGTCTTTGCTTTGGCCGCGTATAGGAGTTGTCATACTGTGCAATTCCGGGTTCGGGAAAACTTGGCCCCGGTACTGTATTAATGTTTCACGTTTATGTCTCAGGATCAGGAGCAGACTTACCGGGCCGGGCAAAAAAGGTTTCAGCTGATCCTTCAGTTGTTTTAAAGCCCGGGTAATATGCCCTTCAACGGTTTTTAACGAAATATTCAGTTCCCGGGCGATTTCTTCGTTTTTCATGCCGTCGTAGCGGCTCAGTTCAAAGACTTCCCGGCATTTTCCCGGAAGCCGGCATACGGCTTGTTCCAGGGACGCCTGAAGTTCGTTGACCGTAACTGTTCCGAACTCCAGATGGCTGAGGGCTTCCAGGTTGAGCAATAGGTCCCGGTGGTGATCGCGAACCTGCTTTTCGTACCGGGCTTCTACTTTAATGCGTTTCAGATAATTCAGGCAGTGATTTCGGGTGGCCTGGTACAGGTAGGCTTTAAGCCTGGTTTGTTTTTGCAGAGACAGTCGTCTTTGCCAGAAACGGGAAAATACATCCTGGACCATGTCTTTTGCCGTCTCTTCATCTGCCACGTAAGCCCGGGCAAACAGGACGAGCGGTTCAAAGTAAAGCAGAAAGACAGAACGGAAAGCAGATTCATCTCCATTTTTCAGGGATAGGATAAGTTTGTTATTTCGGTCCGGATCTTTCAAGCTGTTATGAATAAAGACAATGAATTTTAGGGCAAAATTATACAAAATTCCGGTATTTTTGCAGGAAGCATTTTTATCCTAACGATAACATGGAAAATCACCAAAAGGGTATAGGGTATGCCGTGCTTACGGCTGTGATGTGGGCGGTGCTGGCTATAGGCCTGAAAGTGGCGGTGGAGCGGGTCGATGCCGTGACCATCGTCTGGCTTCGTTTTACCATTGCATTTGCCTGCCTGCTGGGTTACCAGTTGTATTACCGTCCGGCCTCGCTGAGACAGCTGATACGTCCGCCGATGGCTTTGATTCTGGCCGCTGTTTTTCTGGCAGGGAACTACCTGGGGTTTATGTTGGGGGTGGAATACACCGGGCCCAGCAATGCCCAGGTTATTATCCAGCTGGGTCCCGTGATGCTGGCACTGTCCGGTTTTGTGTTTTTCCGTGAGCGGGTCAGCCGGTTGCAGCTGGCCGGTTTTATTCTTGCTGCTGTCGGCATGATCATCTTTTATGAGCATCAGCTTTCGCTTGTTACGGGGGATGAGCGGCAGTTCTCTTTCGGCGTGGTCCTGACCGTAAGCGGGGCGCTGGCCTGGACGGTGTATGCTGTTTTTCAGAAGAAGCTGGTTTTGCAGTTCCGGGCAACCACGCTGAATATCTTTATTTTCGGACTGGCCTCGGTGCTTTATCTTCCTTTTGTCCGGTTTTCCTCGCTGACGAACCTTTCCTGGGGATTCTGGCTACTGCTTCTTTTTCTGGGACTGAATACGCTGATTTCTTATGGAGCCCTGAACCTGGCCCTGCGTTACACCGATACAAGCAAGGTGAGCATTATTCTGATCCTCAACCCCGTACTCACGGTTGCGTTAATGACTTTTTTAACCCGGGCCGAGGTTTCCTGGATAGCCGGTGAACATTTTAACTGGTTGTCTATGCTGGGGGCCCTGATTATTCTGGCCGGAGCCTTCCTTGTGGTTCGCCGTAAGTAAAAACCTGCCGTCGGCTGCCGTTGTGATGATGATGAATTCTCAAATATGTTACAACTAATGATAAATGATGATTCCGGGAAGTTTTTTCTTCACAGTTTCCAATCAAAGTCGGCTGATAAATACACTAGTAAAAGAGGGCGTAAACGCGCGTGTATCCGTATAATGAATTAAAAATCAATATGTTTTGTAGTCCCACCGGGAATCGAACCCGGATTTACAGTTTAGGAAACTGTTGTTCTATCCATTGAACTATGGAACTGAAAGGAACGCTGCAAAATTAGGAAAAAGCCGGTTTTTTCAAAACATTCTACTGATTTTATCTGAAAGGACTCTCTCACGCTTATTAATGCTTATTTAACAGCGTATTGACCGGTATAAAAATTGAATTCGGCCGGACGTCGGTTTTTTGTCACCGGACATGTGTAGAAACGTTTTAAATTAATTAATTTAGAAGAACATTTATTTGGTTGAAACCGGGCTTAGCTCTACTTTTGTGGGACTTTCAAAAATGTTAATATAAATCGGTTATCCTATGAGCAATTTTCTGTCTGTCGCGATCGGGAGGAAATTTATTGTAAGCCTATCGGGTATTTTCCTGATGCTTTTTATTTGCGTTCATCTGGGGGCGAATCTGCTGTTGATTTTTGACGACAGCGGAGAATTATTCAACCTGGGAGCTCATTTTATGGCAACGAATCCGCTGATCAAGGTGATTGAGCCCGTTCTCGGACTGGGCTTTCTGGTTCACATTATCTGGACCTTTTATGTGAGTTATCAGAATTACCGGGCCCGTCCGGTGCGTTATGTTTCGGGAAGTGCTTCCGATACGAGCGGCTGGGCTTCGCGTAACATGCTGGTTTTGGGGGCGTTGGTACTGGTTTTCCTGGTTCTCCACTTATGGAATTTTTATTACGTCATTAAATTCAATGAGCAGGCTATGTCACTGACCTCCATTGACGGGGTGGAAATGCACGATACCTATGCGCTGGTGGCCGGACTGTTCAAAGACAGTGTGGTGTACGGCATCATATATATCCTGGGGGGCATTCTGCTCGGACTGCACTTGAGTCATGGTTTCTGGTCGGCTTTTCATACCATTGGCATTAGCAACAAGATCTGGATTCCCCGGCTGAAAATGCTCGGACAGCTTTTTGCCTTTGTCGTTGCTGCCGGCTTTACGATCATCCCCTTGTATTTCATGATTAAGTTTTAACGTAAAAAGCAGATTATGAGCGTTATCAATTCAAAGATACCGAAAGGGCCGCTGGCCCAGAAATGGACAGAATACAAAGCGCACCAGAAGCTGGTGAATCCATCCAATAAGCGGAAAATTGATGTAATAGTGGTGGGGACCGGACTGGCAGGAGCTTCTGCCGCTGCTTCGCTTGGCGAAATGGGATTTAAAGTCAAGAATTTTACCATACAGGATTCTCCCCGCCGGGCGCATTCAATTGCCGCCCAGGGCGGGATCAATGCCGCCAAGAATTATCCGAACGACGGAGATTCGGTTTACCGGCTGTTCTACGATACCATAAAGGGAGGCGACTACCGGGCACGGGAAGCCAATGTTTACCGGCTGGCCGAGGTGAGTAATTCCATTATCGACCAGTGTGTGGCCCAGGGCGTACCTTTTGCCCGTGAATACGGCGGTCTGCTGGACAACCGCTCCTTCGGGGGAGCCCAGGTAAGCCGTACGTTCTATGCCCGCGGGCAGACCGGTCAGCAGTTGCTGCTGGGAGCCTATCAGGCCCTTATGCGGCAGGTCAATGGAGGAGCCGTGGAAATGCACACGCGCACCGAGCTAGTCGACATTGTGCTGGTCGATGGCAAGGCCCGGGGAATCATTACCCGCGACCTGGTCACCGGCGAGCTGAAACGTCATTTCGGTCATGCCGTGGTGCTGGCCACCGGCGGTTACGGAAACACTTTCTTTTTGTCTACCAATGCCATGGGCTCGAACGGGTCGGCTGCCGTCAAGGCATACCACAAGGGCGCTTATTTCAGCAATCCCTGTTACGCGCAGATCCATCCCACCTGTATCCCCGTTCACGGCGAATTCCAGAGCAAGCTGACGCTGATGTCGGAGTCGCTGCGTAACGACGGGCGCATCTGGGTGCCAAAAAAGCTGGAAGATGCCAAAGCCATCCGCGAAGGCAAGCTGAAACCCACGGAGATTGCCGAAGAAAACCGCGACTATTACCTCGAACGGCGTTATCCGGCCTTCGGTAACCTGGTTCCCCGCGACGTGGCTTCGCGTGCTGCCAAGGAACGCTGTGATGCCGGCTTCGGAGTGAATGCCACCGGACTGGCCGTTTTCCTCGACTTTAAGGAAGCGATTGAACGCCTGGGGAAAAAGGTGATTGAAGAACGTTACGGGAATCTCTTCCAGATGTATGAAAAGATTGTTGATGAAAATCCGTACGAAACGCCAATGATGATTTTCCCGGCTATCCATTACACGATGGGCGGTTTATGGGTTGATTATGAATTACAAACCAACATCCCCGGACTGTTCTGTTGCGGGGAGGCCAACTTTTCCGATCATGGAGCCAACCGGCTGGGAGCTTCGGCCCTGATGCAGGGCCTGGCCGACGGGTATTTCGTGTTGCCCTATACCATTCAGAACTACCTGGCCGACGATATCAGCACCCCGCGTATGACGACCAAAGAACCCGAGTTCGAGCAGGCCGAGCAGGCTGTGAAAGAACGTTTTGAAAAGCTTATCGGCATTAAGGGGAAACGTTCGGTCGACAGCATCCACAAGGAGCTGGGCATCATTATGTGGGATTTTGTGGGCATGGGCCGCAACAGGGAAGGATTGCAGAATGCCATTGAAAAGCTGAAGGCCATTAAAAAGGAATTCTGGACCAACGTCCGGATTCCTGAAGTGAAAGGGATGAACATCGAACTGGAAAAAGCCAGCCGGCTGGCCGATTTCATTGAGATTGGCATGCTTATGGCTCACGATGCCCTTGGTCGGGAGGAATCCTGCGGCGGTCATTTTCGCGAGGAATACCAGACCGAAGAAGGCGAGGCTCTTCGTCAGGATGACAAATTTGCCTATGTTTCCTGCTTGAAATACCAGGGTGAAGACAAGGACCCGGAACTCCTGAAGGAAGAACTGGTCTACGAGAATGTGAAAATGGTTCAGCGGAACTATAAGTAATGGCTTTTTAAAGGAGATTAATCATGGAAAAAACAATAAATCTCACGCTTAAGGTTTGGCGTCAGAACGGTCCCAAAGAAAAAGGCCGTTTCGAAACCTACAAGGTAAACAACATTTCGACCGACAGCTCTTTTCTCGAGATGATGGACATTCTGAACGAACATCTAATCTCGGAAAACAAGGAGCCGGTAGCTTTCGACCACGATTGCCGGGAAGGCATCTGCGGCATGTGCTCGCTTTACATCAACGGCCGTCCGCACGGACCCGACGACGATGTGACCACCTGCCAGCTGCACATGCGTAAGTTCAAAGACGGTGAAACGGTTACCGTCGAACCTTGGCGTGCTGCGGCTTTTCCGGTTATCAAAGATTTGATCGTAGACCGTTCGGCTTTTGACAAGATCATTGCCGCCGGCGGTTACGTGTCGGTGAGCACCGGCGGGGTGCCCGATGCCAATGCCATTCCTATTCCCAAAGACAAGGCCGATGAAGCCATGGATGCGGCTGCCTGCATTGGCTGCGGAGCCTGTGTAGCTGCCTGTAAGAATGCTTCGGCCATGCTGTTTGTTTCGGCCAAGGTCAGTCAGCTGGCTCTGCTTCCCCAGGGAAAGGTGGAAGCAGCACGCCGGGCCAGGGCCATGGTGTCTAAGATGAACGAGCTGGGCTTTGGCGGTTGTACCAACACCCAGGCTTGTGAGGCGGAATGTCCGAAGAACATTTCCATTGCTCACATCGCCCGCCTGAACCGCGAGTACATCAAGGCCAAATTCGCGGAATAAAAATTACTTTTTTTTAATCTGTTATTGATTATCCGGGGCAGATGCTGGTATAGCCCTTCGTCAATGAGTCAGAAGGGTTTGTTGTGCAGTTCATAAAAAGGATCCGGCCCGTAAAAAAGCCGAATCACGGAATGCCGGATGGATTAGTAATACCCCGGGTTCTGTACTTCACTCAACGCCGGCTGGGGAGACAGGCGATCGATATAGGTATTCGGGATTGGCCTTAACTTGTGGTAATCCTGAATATTCGCGGCTCCGTCCGGGTTATACAATTTTACCCGGGCAACCAGCGTGCCGGTACGGACGAGGTCTTCCCAGCGGTTCAGTTCACCATAGAGTTCTCGTGCACGTTCTTCGAGCATCCAGTCAACAAACGGATCAAAGCCGTTGCCGGACGGAAATTCCGGATTTTGTACATCGGCCTGGGTGACCGTCATGTCGTTGACAGTAGATGTGGTGTTGTTTTCGCCTCCGTCGATCCGGTACACCTGCGGAGGTTTTTGCTCTCCCCCGGCATACGCGGCACGTTTGCGCACTTCATTGATATTTTTGAGGGCATTGGGCCAGTCGCCTTTTCTGCCGTAAGCCTCGCCCGCTATCAGATAGGTCTCGGCCAGACGCATGCGGTGGAAATTTCGTGCTCCCGCGCTGAATACCACGCACGCCACGCTTAGCCATATCGAGAACGGCAACTACACCTCGCTCAAGCTGGAGATGCTGATCGCTCTCTGCAATTACTACCGGGTAACCCTTCAGCAAATCATGGACCTCGAAATGATCCAGTTTTTTGAATTTACACAGCATAATGAAAACGGAACCATCGGAAGCATAATGAAACCCGTTGGGACAACAACTACAGTCAATGATTTTGCCGAAGGTTATAAATTATACATCGGGTACCTGACAGGGGAAATTGAGCGTCTGAGAAAGCTGATCGGCAA
>JBFWIL010000055.1:0-13164 GCA_050256015.1 Mangrovibacterium sp.
CGATCAGTCCGGGGTAAACACTTTCCGTGATATACTGGTCGTCGTAAGGATCGCTGACCTGGTCGCAATAGGGGTCACCTATCCGGATATCATTGTCTATCAGGTACTGGAACACGTATTTTTTTTGCGGGGTCAGGTTGGAAATGGTCAGCCAGAAACGGTCGCCGTCTTTTTTCATCAGGTATGTATCGCTGACCTGCCAGTTATTGAAATCGCCGATCACACAGACATTGTCTTTGCCGGGGGCAAACAGCGAAAGGGTGACAGTTGTCTGGTCACTTGTATAATTGATGCCGTCGCGAGTACCGGCCGGCCGCTTGTCTGACACCGGTTCTTCCGTTCCGGGATCTTCCGGCGGCGGGTTTTTGATATCATCATCGCTGCACGATGAAAGGTATCCTAAACCGGAAAGAACGATCAGTAAACAGAGGATATATTTTTTCATGTTGAACTTATGCTATTGGTTGAATACGCTGTACGCACCCGCGGCCAATGGTTTGGCTCCGGGGCGTACAGCATTTATCAGCTTGTCAGTCAATAAGCTTACAAAGCTTTAAATTTAATTCCTGACCAGGGCATAAGTACCATTATCCAGATCGAGCGTGATGGTATAATTCCCGCTTTCGGCAACGCTGATATTGGTTCCCCCCTGATCGAGCGTGCCATCGGCACCCGAATCACCGTAATCCAGCGTCCAGGCGTCATTGGCCCGGAACTTGAATTCTCCGGCGGTTAAATTAAGTGTTACGGTAAAGACTTCGTTCGTGGCGTCCCAGGTCATGTTCTGGTCCGAATCCCAGCCGCCGGCGGTAGCCGAACCGATGACGCCCCAGCGGTTTGCCTGGTAGGTATATTCGTTCGGATGACTCAGGTCCAGGATGATCTGGTAATCTGATTCCACGTCAACCGCGATGTTCGTGCCGCCGGCATCCAGTGTTTCATCACCGGCCGTGCTGCCGTAATTGTAATCCCAGTCATTGTTTGCCCTGAATTTAAGTTCTGCCGCCGTTAAATGGACGACTCCCTTCCATTTAGCAGACGCCAGATCGTAAGTCAGCGGACTGTCAGTATTCCAGTCGCCGGGAGTGGCGCTTCCCACAACACCCCAGTCGGTTTTGGTCCGCGAATAGGTCATGGTCTCCAGGCTGGCTTTGATCAGGTAATAACCATCGGCATCAACAGCAATATTGTTACCCGGGTTGGTTAGTTTACCCGAACCGTCATCGCCATAGGTGTGTGCATCATCCCAGCTATGATCGGTGACCAGTTTAAAACCTCCGCTGGTCAGATAGATATAGCCTTCGGCCGCGCCATTGTTGGTAGGTGTCGAAATGATGTATTTGGCATTGTCGCTGTTATCCCAGCCGTTGTAGTCGCCAACCACCCAGAACTGGGTTATATTGGCCAGGGTTGTAAACCCGATATTTTCACCATAAGCCGTACCGACACTGTTCGTGGCATAAGCACGGACGTGGTAGGTGGTGAATATTTCTAACCCGGTCAGGTCGGCTGAAAATTCGCCTGTGCCTGTTCCCCCGTCAATGACATTGTCTTCAAGGGTAGGATTTTCGGTACTGCCCCATACGACTCCCCTGGCTGTTACTTCACCGCCGCCATCGTAAGTGACATTGCCGCCCAAAACAGCAGAAGTCTTGGTAATACCTGTGACGGTAGCAGTTGTGACAACAGGCAGGTCAACCAGGGTTTTAAAGGATACTTCCGGACCGTAACCGGTACCG
The DNA here is from genome assembly GCA_050256015.1 of Mangrovibacterium sp. Classification (GTDB taxonomy): domain Bacteria; phylum Bacteroidota; class Bacteroidia; order Bacteroidales; family Prolixibacteraceae; genus JBFWIL01. Next base: position 1,740 of record JBFWIL010000055.1, read on the forward strand.
GCACTGTTTGTTGCATAGGCACGGACATAATATGTGGTATTACCAAGTAAGCCGGTGAGCTTGCTTTCAAAAGCCCCGGTTCCCTTGTCATCTTCGGTTTTACCGTTGTCAACTGTCGGAGCTGGTTCAATCCCGAAAACAACACCTCGTACAGTTACCTCAGCTCCGCCGGAGACTGTCACCTCACCGCCTCCGGTGGCTGAATTACCGGTGATCTCCGTAATTTCGGCCGTGGTGAGCGTGGGAACAACGGGTAAGGTGGTAAAGGTCTGATCTTCCCCGTAAAAGGTACCGGAGAAATTCATCCCATACGCGCGTGCGTAATACTTCGTGGCATAATTAAGCCCGGTGACGGTTACCGTGAACGCGGCCGTTGTCTCATCGCCTGAATACACCGCTTTACCGTCGGCTGTGGTAGGACCGGCCTGCGTACTGTAGCAAATACCCTTTTCCGTGAAACCATCTCCTTCGGCAACAACAAAGCCAACAACAGTTGCCGTTGATGATGTCACATTTGACGATTGCGTCGTTGCGAGCTGCGGGTCCAGCCGGATATCCGATATGTCTTCCGTACACGCGGTAAACAGGATTACCGCGGTAGCGAAGACTGAAAGTATATTAATAAAGGATTTCATATTTCTTAGTTTTTGATAAAGGTAACAGAGCCTGAACTGCCGTTGATGGTCAGGTGGATCGTGTAATTCCCGGCAGCCGTGATAATAATATTGTCACTGCTGTTCGGTAAGGACAGGGTCCCGCCGTTTGCCGGCAAATCGGTATCGGCGCCGGGTCCCCAGTTAACATCCCAGGCGCTGTTCAGCCTGAACTTCATCGGTCCGGCAGGCAGGTCTATGGTGATGTACCAGTATCCCTTATTTTGGTCATATTCCATCGGGTAATCCGGATGGTCATCTCCCCAGCCGGTGAATTCACCGACTACTCCTACCTGGTACGGGTTTAGTTCGTAAGTCAGGGCATTGATATCCGCATCGAGCTGGTGCCATCCGTCTGCCTCGGCGCTGATCGCGGAACCGTTCACGGCAAGAGCCGATCCGTTGGTACCATATTCGGTATTGGTATCCGGGTTTTTCAAGGTAAAGGGTTTGGTCACATCAAGTTTCACATACCCTGTATATTTTCCATCTCCCAGGGCAGATTCAATTTTCTGATCAATACCTGATCCGATAATGTCCAGGCGGGGCAAACCATACGGGGTCACATCAGTTGTTTTGATTTCAGAATTATAGGTAAGCGGTGTAACACCTGTGCCGGCATCGGCTACCAAAACCGCCCTGATCCGCAGATCGACCGGTGAGGCCTCGTCGGCAGGGAAATTTTTAAGGAACAGCGTGTTCAGATCGCTCACCGAAATTTTAAAGGAAGTTGCCCGGATACCGGAACTTATCGCGGTTACATCGGCAAAGCTATTCCCTGATGCACAGGCTTCAAGAAAATAGTTGACCGAAGCCTGGAAGCCTGGATCGACCGGCGTACCGGTAAATTCAAGGATGTCGCTTGCATTGGTCCTTCTCATGGTCAGGTCGGGTACGGTTACCAGGGTGGGTGCAACCGGGTTTTCCGACAGGTATATTTTATCCTCATCCTTCTCGCAGGAAAACAAAAGTCCGACCATCCCGGCGAGAATCAGGTATATTAATTTTTTATTCATCGTTTCATGCATTTAAAGGATTAATAGTCAGGATTTTGTTTGATGTTTGTGTTGGCCGATACTTCATCGCCCGGGATCGGGAAAATGTTCAGATGGGCACTGGTCCGGGTTCCGTCATGAACGCCGCCTTTCCAGTCCCACACGTAATCGCCGTCGGTAAACTGGCCGAAGCGGACCAGGTCGGTACGCCGCTGGGCTTCGTAATAAAATTCGCGGCCGCGTTCGTCCAGCAGGAACTTATCGTTCAGCTCGGCGGCGGTAATATTTCCGTCAGTATTCCCGTAAGCCCGTTCCCGGATTTCGTTGATATCCTTGATGGCGTTTCCAGGATCACCCATCCGGTAAAGGGCTTCAGCCCGCATCAGGTAAGCATCTGCTAAGCGGAAAACAGGGAAGTCTGTGGATGCATAGGCAGGATTGGAGTTTTCCGCTTCTGATCCATCTGTATTTTTTGCCGTGAATTTATAGACTCCAATGCCATAATCTCCGTTTGAAGATGCGCTGGGTATATTGAAGCTTTTCTTCATTTTCATATAGACCCGTTTGTCTTTGCACTGAGAAAATTCCACATCAGTTTTCGGAACAGGCACATTTCCGTAAGTAGCAAGCGTATCGACCAGGATGTTCATAAACTGTTTTCTGGCTCTGTTACCGTTCCAGTTGGTGTTCGAGGTCAGTCCATGGTAATCTTCTGCCCTGATATAGGTCGCATCGCTGCATGATTCAATGATGAACGTGGTGCCGACAGCTCCCTGCGTGTTCACGCCATCCTGCTCCCAGGCAAAGATCATTTCGGGGTTGTGGTAACCGTCATTATCAGCACAGAAATTCTGCCGGTAGTCTGTTGCCAGTGAATATTTCCCGCTGCTGAACACTTTGTCGCAGTAGATCTTACAACTGTCCCATTTGGCCGTTCCCGTGAAAACCTCTGCATTCAAATAGGTCCTGGCCAGCAGCATCCAGCAGGCGGCCTTGTCGGCCTGGGGATAGGAAAAACCAGGCTCTCCCAGCAAATCTTCAATGGCGTGCAGTTCGGAAACGACATACCGGAACAGATCGGCCCGCTGAATTTGTTCGGGAGAATATTTTCCGACTCCATCGTCTTCCGTTGTAAAAGGAGGATTCCCGAAGAGGTCCATATGCCAGTAATAGGCCAAAGCCCTTAAAAACCGGGCTTCTGCATTATACCTGGCTATGTCCGGATCGGTACTTTCATTGGTGTTCTTAATGAACTCGTTCGCGTACGTGATGCTGAGGCTTAAACGCTGGTAAAGCGCGGTAAGGAAAGGGTTGGTGGGGCTCCAGGTCTGCGTGTTCAGATCGGCAATACCCACGTCGCCCCAGGCGCATATTGCCTCATCGGTTGTGATTTCCTGGCAGTTCCACAGGGCCCTCATGGTCGTGAAAAAGTTTACGTCGGACGCTGTAATATCAGCGTCTTCGCTCTTGGCACTTTGTCCCGAAATAATAAAACTGGCATAAACTTTTGCCAATGTCTGTTTCATATAGGCAGGATCGTCATTTAAGTTGCCTGCCAGGATCGTATCAGGATCTTTTGGGGTCACATCCAGGTCGTCTGTACAGGATGTGATGGCCCATGCTGCAAGAATAATTCCTGATAGTATTATGAGTTTCTTCATAGCGTTTTAATTTAATCGGATTAAAAAGTAAGATTCAGTCCAAGGGTAAAGGTTCGTGCTCTCGGATAGAAATTATTATCAATGCCAGGAACATTTTTTACACTACCGACATCAGAGTAAGGAACTTCCGGATCGAGACCATTGTACTTCGTGATCGTGAAGACATTCTGAACGGTAAAGCTTACCCGGGCGTTCAGTTTATCGATGATGTTGTCGAACCGGTATCCGGCGCTGACATTGTCTAATTTCAGAAAAGAGGCATTCTCAACAAAATAATCGCTGGTAAACTGCCGCGTCACGAACCGGGTGCCGTTTAACTGCCTGGTAAAATTTTTCCAGTAGCCGATTTGCCATATCTGGTCGTACGAAGCGCCTGCTGCCACCTGGTTATAGACGTAATTGCCGAAACTGGCGCGGGCAGAAGCTGAAAGATCAAATTTTTTATAGTTAAAGCGTGCCGAAAAGCCTAACAGAAAGTCCGGGGCAGGATTCTTGTAAATGTATTTGTCTTCATTGTCGCCGTTCACTGTTCCTCCCTTTCCCGACAGGTCAGAGTATAATCCTTCAATGGGCATGCCGTCTTCACCGTAGATCTGTTTATTCATGAAGAAGGAATAAGCCGGATGACCAACCCGTGTTACCTGCTTTTGGCCCGTCATGCCATCACCGTAAAGAACACCAATATAATCCGGGTCGTCGTTCATCAGCAGTTTGGTAATTTCATTTTTGTTGTAGGTCATGTTAAAGCCTAATTCGAGCGACAGATCCTTTTGGGAGACCGGGATCAGGTTGAGCGTGAGCTCAACTCCCTTGTTTTCCAGGCTGCCCACGTTGGTCAGCAGCGTGTTGGAAAAGTTACTTCCGCTGGGAATGGTCACCGTGTTCAGCAGGTCTTTCGTTTCACGGTAATACACATCGACCGATCCGGAGATCCTGTTATTCAGGAAGCCGAAATCGACACCGGCATTCCAGGTCGTTGTTTTTTCCCATTTAATATCGGGATCATAGGTTTCCGGGCGCAGGGTGGGGATATATTCTCCCCCGATCTGATAGTAGGATCCCGGCGAGGATGTGGTGTATTGGGCCTGTGCCGGATAGTCGTTGCCGATATCCTGTTGTCCGGTTTTACCGTAACCCAACCGTAATTTCAGCCCGGAGAGGGCTTTGCTGTTTTTCAGGAAGCTTTCTTCCTTGATTTTCCAGGCTAAGGCCACCGAAGGGAAAACACCCCATCGGTTACCGGAAGCAAAGCGTGATGAACCATCGTCACGGATGGTAAAGGTGAGCAGATATTTCTCCATGAACGTATAATTCAGACGTCCGAAGAATGAAACCAGGTAGTTCTCGGTATAAAAAGATGAATTTTCCGTTTCCTGGTAGGGGTGATCCGCGTCCTCAACCCCACGCGTCCAGGTTGAGCCTTTCCTTTTGAAATGCTGCCAGGAATAACCGCCGGTCACATCGATCCTGCTTTTGATCTGCTCCAGATCGCGGGTATAGTTAAGGTAAAAGTCGAGCAGGTAATTGTAATTTTTTCCGTCGTAATCGCTTAACTTGCCCCAAAGGGGAGTGGTAAGGGTGGAAGGTGATGTTGTTGGGCGGTTGTTATGCCCGTCGCTTTTGGTATAATCGCCGCCTAAGTTCAGGTGGGCATTCAGCCCGTCAATATGGGGCAGCTTATAATTGAACCGGATATTCCCGATAATTCTTTTTACATCCGAGGTGTTGTCGACAGCTTTCGCTTGTTCAACCGGATTCACAGTTCCCAGGTTCGCCCCGTAATTTTCCCACTGGAAATAGCCATCGGAAGCCGTATTGCCATCCCGGACAGGTTGTGTGGGATCCATGTTTACGGCCGACCCGATGGCTCCGGAATCACCGAAGTTATTGTCGGTATCCATCGCTTTCAGGCTCATGTTGATCCTGAGGTCGCCGTCGAAAAAAACGGGATCGAGGCTGATCGATCCGGTTACGCGTTGCAGGTCCGTGTTTTCCAGGATACCTTTCTGATCGGTATAGCCGACGGATACCCGGTAAGGTAATTTTTTCCAGGCGCCTGATACACTGATGTTGTGATCATGGGAAAAAGCGGTCCGGAAGATTTCATCCTGCCAGTCGGTATTCTCTTTGCCAAGCTTTTCCAGGTTGTCAGCGCCATAAAGATCGATATGATCCAGGGCGATTTGCCGGAGTTCATCGCCCGAGTATACATCCATGTACTCAATGGCGCTGGCTATTGACGTATTGCCGTCGTAGCTGATCCGCAGCGGACTGCCGGCTTTCCCTTTCTTGGTCGTAATCAAAATGACACCATTTGATGCTCTTGACCCGTAAATAGCAGTTGCCGAAGCATCTTTCAAGACGGTAAAGGTTTCGATGTCGTTCGGATTGACAAAGGACAGAAAGTTGCTGCTACCCGAAATGTTGTTGTTATCGATGGGGACGCCGTCAAGAATAATTAAAGGATCGTTCGACGCGTTTAACGATGAACCGCCGCGAACACGGATCGTCGCCCCGCTGCCTGGGGCCCCTCCTGCCGTGGTGATCACTACGCCGGCAGTTTTACCTACCAGCAGATCCTGGGGTGAAGTGATCGCTCCCTTGTTAAAGTCTTCCGAGCTTACGGCAATGACCGATCCGGTGGCATCGCTTTTTTTCACCTGCCCGTAACCAATCACCACGACTTCTTCCAGTTGTTCCATATCTTCCAGCAAGGCTACATTCAGGACAGCCGATTCACCAACCTGTTGTTCTGTTGTTTTATAACCGACATATGAAAACCGGATCAAAACGCCTTTTTCCACCTTTAGGATATAATCACCGTCTGCATTGGTGATCGTCCCGTTGGTGGTACCTTGTTCCACAACTGTTACTCCTGGGAGCGGTTTCCCGGTTGTGGCATCGGTTACGCTGCCGCTTAAGTCAATTATCTGTGCCTGTGTAAATATACCGGCCAACAGACCCGGGATGATCAGCAGGGGTTTTAATTTAAAATGCATAATTTTCATGTTGTTAGTTTTTAGTTGGTCATTAGCTTGGTCATCCTTACATTTTTTCCTGTTTTTTTACTTCAATTTTCTATCCGATGAGGCAATGATACACTAATAAATTTTCAGAAAAGTTGTTTTTCAACATAAGTTCGAATGCAAACGTTTGCGATTTCGTTTGCGGTTAATATGTTATAAAACAGGTAGTTATTGACGGGTAAATTTTCCAGCCCATATTACGGAAGTACTATCCTGCTGAAAATGTTTTAGCGGAAATAATCGATTACGTTTAATTAATGAGTATATTGCATCATACAAACCATCACCCATGAAAAGCAGTCAGGTAACCATTAAGGATATTGCCCGCAAGCTGGGTGTTTCCGTATCGACGGTTTCCAGAGCGTTAAAGGATCATCCGGATATCAGTGCGGAAACAAAGCATGCGGTGAATGAACTGGCTGCCCGTTTGAATTACCAGCCCAATGCCGTTGCGTTGAGTTTAAAACACAGTCGCAGCAACACGATCGGAGTAATTATTCCGGAAATTGTGCATTACTTTTTTTCTTCGGTGATCAGCGGAATTGAAGATGTGGCTTATGAAGCCGGTTTTACGGTGATGATGTGTCAGTCGAATGAAAAGTATGACCGGGAAGTGGCCAATGCCAGGATGCTGCTGGCTCACCGGGTGGACGGCATACTGGTTTCCATTTCCAAAGAAACAACGGATTATGCTCATTTGTCTATGCTTCAGCAAGGAAACATTCCTCTGGTGTTTTTTGACCGGGTAGTTCCGGAGATTCCTGCAGACCGGGTGATTGTGGACGATGAACAGGCTGCCTATGAGGCGACGCGGCATCTTATACAGCAAGGCCGGAAGCGGATAGCCCATTTTGCCGGACCGCAGAACCTGCTGATTGGCCGGGACCGGAAAAACGGTTATATCCGTGCCCTCAGGGAAGGCGGACTTCCGGAGGATCCTGGCTTGATTTTGGAAGCCGATAATTTTGAAAAAGCTAATGCAGCAGTTGGTCTGCTGCTTGATTCAGGTCATTTGCCCGACGGGATTTTTACGACCAACGATCTGACAGCCATAGGGGCCATGCAGGCGCTTAAGAAGAAAGGAATACGTGTTCCCAGTCAGATTGCTTTGATCGGGTTTAGCGACGGTAATTTCTCCGGAATTACCGAACCAGCCCTGAGTTCTGTAGATCAGCACGGTTACGAGCTGGGTACTATGGCTACCCGTATTTTGCTGAATCGCTTGCTCCATCCTTCGGCCGTATATGTTCCCCAGATCAAGATTTTGAAGACCAAACTGGTTATCCGGGGATCATCCGTTTGCTAAACTTTCGTGTTGGATGTAAAGATTTTTGAAAAAATTTTAAAAATATTTTTTGGCTTCTGCAAACGTTTGAAATGCACCCTGCAGGTTTTTTTTTGTCTGGTCAGGGTTTGGAGACAGTTTTGCAACATACCGAAAGACTTGCATTTCCGGTGTTTCCTGTTTTATATTTGTAGTGATCATCCGATTTTTTTTCTGTATTACTTCATTTTTTCATCTGAAATGTCTTCAGATGCCATCCGGTGTGTTAATTAATGATTTTATGTGGAAAGTCCGGGATTAATTGTCCGGTACCCGGGTTTTTTATAAAAACCGGACCGAATGAAACGAGCTGTTGCAAAAAAGAATTCTGATACCCGGACAAATGTTTATTAGCGCGTTCCGGTATTGCGTTGAGAGCTTATATTGAAAAGCATACGTTGACATGCGAATTGCATGAATTTGAATTGAAAAAATAGACACATGAAGAAAAAACCTGTTCTTGGTTTTTGGCATATTTGGAACATGAGCTTTGGTTTTTTGGGTATCCAGTTTGGATATGCCTTGCAGAATGCCAATGTTTCACGGATTTTCCAGAGTCTGGGCGGCGATGTGGAGCGTCTGGCCGTGTACTGGCTGGCTGCCCCTGTTACCGGCTTAATTGTACAACCCATTATAGGACATTACAGTGATAAAACCTGGGGGAAGCTGGGAAGGAGACGACCCTATTTTCTGACAGGAGCCATCCTGTCATCCATTGCCTTGCTGCTGATGCCGAACTCGCCCGTATTATGGGTGGCAGTAGGCACCCTCTGGATCATGGATGCCTCGATCAATATTTCGATGGAGCCTTTCCGTGCTTTTGTCGGCGACATGCTTCCTTCGCGGCAACGGACGCTTGGTTTTTCCATGCAGAGTTTTTTTATCGGAACAGGAGCTATCGTGGCCTCGTTCCTTCCTTATGTATTAACGAACTGGTTCGGAGTAGCCAACGTGGCTGAAGCGGGAAATGTCATCCCTCCCTCGGTAAAATTGTCTTTTTATATCGGGGGAACGGTGTTTTTGCTGTCCGTTTTGTGGACGGTGATCAGGACCAGGGAATACCCGCCCGAAGAAATGAAGTCGTTTGAGCAGGAAAAAATTGCTGCACGGCCTTCAGCACGGCTGGAATACCGTCCGGCAGAAAGTCTGGCAGGAAAGTTTAGCCGCAACGGCTGGATCTTTACGCTGGCGGGATTGCTGCTTAGCTATGTTTTTTATTACTATCAGCTTGAAAAGGAACTTTATATTGTAAGCGGGGGCCTGGCTGTCTTTGGCGTGGTCCAGTTGCTGTCAGCATCCCTGACGAAGAGCGGGAAGACCGGTAACGGATTCGTGGAAATTGTGACCGACATTCTGAATATGCCGAAAACTATGGGGCAACTGGCTGTTGTCCAGTTTTTTTCGTGGTTTGCCCTGTTTGCCATGTGGATCTATACCACCCCGGCCGTGACCAGTCATGTATATGGGACTTCCGATCCGGCTTCCGCCCTCTATAATGAAGGGGCGAACTGGGTAGGGGCCTTGTTTGGGATCTATAACGGTTTTGCCGCGGTACTCGCTTTTTTGCTTCCCCTTCTTGCCAAATATACCAGTCGTAAAACAACACACGCCATGGCGCTGATCATTGGGGGCATCAGTCTGGCTTCCTTTTACGTGATCCGCGACCCGAACCTGCTCATCCTGCCGATGCTGGGGATTGGCGTGGCCTGGGCCAGTATCCTGTCCATGCCATATGCCATCCTTACAGGAGCATTGCCGGCCGAAAAAATGGGAACCTACATGGGCATCTTCAACTTTTTCGTGGTGATCCCGCAGATACTGGCTGCCAGCATCCTGGGTTTCCTGATGAAACATTTATTCGGGGGACAAGCGATCATGGCTTTGGTGATTGGCGGGGCTTCCATGGTAGTCGCTGCCTTTTCCGTTTTGTTCGTGGATGATGTGGACAATATAGTATCAAGACACAAGACTGAACACGAAGACACGAAGACGCAAAGAAACGACAGACATCGGACAGGAGATTAACGATTGACGAAGTAAAAACAAGAATAACAACAAGAACCAACGAGCAGAGAGTAATGAGAACAGACACAGGTATCAGGACACAGGAAATGGAAAAGATAAGGGCATGTTTGTTTGATCTGGACGGGGTGATCGTGGATACGGCCAAGTACCATTACCTGGCCTGGAAAAAGCTGGCAGATGAGTTGAATATTGATTTTGGCAGGGAATCGAACGAGTTGCTTAAAGGCGTCAGCAGGATGCGCTCGCTGGAAATAATCCTTGAACTTGGGAACAGGACCTTAACGGAAGATGAAAAGATAGCCTGTGCTGAAAAGAAGAATGCCATTTATCTGGAATATATCCGTCAACTGCAGGAGGAAGAGATCCTGCCGGGAGTCCGGTCATTCATAGAGGAGCTGAAGATCAGCCATATCCGGGTAGCTCTCGGATCGGCCAGTAAAAACGCTTCCCTGATCCTGGAGCAACTGAATATCCTGAATTTGTTTGATGTCATCATTGACGGGAATAAAATATCAAAGGCCAAACCCGATCCGGAAGTGTTCCTGAAGGGAGCCGAAGAATTGCTGGTGAACCCGGGAAGCTGCGTGGTTTTTGAAGATGCCCTGGCAGGAATCGAAGCCGCCCGGAATGCCGGTATGTTCTGCGTAGGGGTAGGCGATAAAAAGACCCTCGCCCAGGCCGATTTTGTCATTCCCGGATTCAAAGGGTTTACGCTGGCAGACCTGCGGAGTATAGGCTTGGGACATAGAGCTGATAACAGTAGCGTAACTTAACAATATAGTCATATAACCATTTGACAGTTTGGCAATTTAACAATATTCAGATGAAGGATTATCTAGTTCATAATGAGTGGAAGATCATCGAGGAAGATTTTCATCCGGCCTGTAACCGGGTATCGGAAAGCATTTTCAGCATTGGTAACGGATATACCGGACAGCGGGCTAATTTTGAGGAAAAATATTCGGGCGACAGTCTGCAGGGAAATTACGTGGCTGGTGTTTACTACCCGGATAAGACGCTGGTTGGCTGGTGGAAAAACGGTTACCCGGAATATTTTGCCAAGATACTGAACGCGGCCAACTGGATCGGGATCGGGATCGGGATCGATGGGGAGGAACTGGACCTGGCCCGGTCACAGATCCTTCATTTCAGGCGTCAGCTTGATATGCAGACGGCTCTGCTGACCCGCGCATTTACAGCATTATTGCCATCGGGCAAAAAAGTGGAAGTAGTGGCTGAACGTTTTCTCAGTATGAAGGATAAAGAGCTGGGTATGATCCGTTATCGCCTGAAAAGCCTGAACTTTTCAGCCCCGGTCAGGATCACTTCATGGATCGATGGGGACGTGCAAAATGAAGATTCCAACTACGATGAAAAATTCTGGGTGGAAGTTGACCGGAAAGTTAGCAGGCAGGAAGGCTTTTTGACGATGGAGACCAGGAAAACAGGCTTTCAGTTGTGCTATGGAATGACTTCCCGGATATACCTCAACGGGGTAGAACAATCCTGTGCCGGAGATGCCCTGGGAAAAGAAAAACAAGTTGCTAATAGTTTTGATATTTTTCTGAACAAAGGGGAAGAGGTTACGATTGAGAAACAGGTTACCATCCATTCTTCCCTTTATACGGATAAGGCTGATTTGATGAAAAAAGCGGCACGGTCCCTGCAGAAAGCACGGGCTGCCGGATTTGACCGGATGTTTGAGGAACATTGTAAAGCCTGGGCAAAAAAGTGGGAGACC
>JBFWIL010000056.1:0-13024 GCA_050256015.1 Mangrovibacterium sp.
GTATGGAAAAACCCTTTTTGAGGCAAATAATTACCGTAGTACAGAGCATACAGTTTCTCTCCGGTTCCGGCATCCGCATCCAGCTGCCGGAGAAAATCCGGAGGAATATGATCCGTATCCGGACTCAGAAAGACAACCCGCTCGTAACGGGCTGCCTTCAATGCCAGATTAACCGTCATCTTTCCGGAGAAGCGGGTGTCCTGCCCCAGTGCAGTGATCCGTAAGCCGGAATGTTCGCGCGCCATGGCTTCCGCAACAGCCCGCGTATTGTCTTCCGAGTGATTATCAATTACCACAACTTCATAAGATTCATATTCCTGGGAAAGCAACTGGAGCAGAAGCTCCCGGATCCGGTCTTCCTCATTCCGGACCGGAAGCAGGATACTAACCGGCAGCCCCGGTCCCTGTTGACGTTCTCCGGATTTCAGAAAGATCAGCCGGAAATAAAACAAAAACTGAACCACCAGGCCCAAAAAAACCCCGGTAATCAGCAAAAGATAGCCTGCCAGCTCATAAAGGCTGCAGTCATAAGAATCAGCCATCATAGTTTTAATTTACCTGCAAAATTAACAAACATGGCGATTCCAGTACCACTTTTGTGCAATTGCCTGGTTCAATTTTATCTCTATCTTTGCGTTTTCAACACGGTAGCATGAATTTCACGCTTAAACATCAGGCGGTTAACTCGGAAGCACGCGCAGGAGTCCTGGAAACGGATCACGGAGATATTGAAACCCCGGTCTTTATGCCGGTGGGCACAGCCGGATCGGTAAAGGGAATTCACATCCGTGACCTGAAAGAAGATATCGGAGCCCGGATCATCCTGGGCAATACCTATCATTTGTACCTGCGTCCGGGAACCGACATCATTAGTGAGGCAGGCGGCTTACACCGGTTTAACGGCTGGGCGGGCCCCATCCTGACTGACAGTGGAGGCTATCAGGTTTTCTCTCTTGGTGAAATCAGGAAGTTGAGCGAAGAAGGAGTCCGCTTCCAGTCGCATATCGACGGATCCTATCATTTGTTTACCCCAGAATCGGTTATCAGTATTCAACGCCGTATCGGGGCTGACATTATTATGGCCTTTGACGAATGCACCCCCGGCAATGCCGATCACGCCTACGCCCGAAAATCACTGGAACTGACCCAGCGCTGGCTGGAACGCTGCTTCAATGAAATGGGAAAGACAGCCCCGTTATACGGATATTCCCAGTCGCTTTTCCCTATTGTCCAGGGTGGGGTTTACCCGGATCTGCGCACGGCAGCAGCCCGCCATGTACTGGAATTTCCGGCAGACGGCTATGCCATTGGAGGACTATCGGTGGGAGAACCGGAAGCGGCCATGTATGCCATGATTGAAGTGGTCAATCCCATCCTTCCGGAAAACAAACCGCGCTACCTGATGGGAGTAGGTACCCCGGTTAATATTCTGGAAGGGATAGACCGGGGAGTTGATCTGTTCGACTGCGTGATGCCCACCCGGAACGGCAGAAACGGAATGCTGTTTACCCGGAACGGCATTATGAACATCAAAAACAGGAAATGGGCGAATAATCATTCGCCGGTCGATCCGAATGGCACTTCTTTTGTAGATCATCAATATACCAAGGCCTATTTGCGCCATTTGGTTATCTCCAACGAAATGCTGGGAGCACAAATCGCCAGCCAGCACAATCTGGCCTTTTACCTATGGCTGGTCAAGGAAGCACGGCAACAGATTCTTGAAGGTAATTTTAAGCCCTGGAAAGAGGAAATGGTTATCAAACTTGCTCAGCGACTATGAAACTACGAATTCTTGACCGATATATTATCAAAAAATTCCTGGGTACCTTTTTTTACTCCATTGCCCTTATTATCAGTATTGCCATTGTATTCGACATTTCGGAGAACCTGGATGAATTCCTTTCCAAGGATGCCACAGCCAAACAAATCATTGTGGATTACTATCTGAATTTCATTCCTTACTTCGCCAATCTGTTCAGCGCTTTGTTCACCTTTATTGCGGTCATCTACTTTACCTCCAAGCTGGCTTACAATACGGAAATCATCGCCATTCTGAGCAGCGGCGTCTCCTTCCACCGTCTGATGCGGCCCTACCTGATCTCAGCTGCCATCATTGCCGTATTCTCCTTTCTTCTGGCCAACTTTGTCATTCCGGAGGCCAACAAAAGCCGGGTCGATTTCCGGAACAAATACATTAGCAACCGGAAACCCGGACTGGAACAGAATATTCACAGACAACTGACTCCGGGCACCTTTATATACATGCGGAGTTACAATCCCTCAAACGATGTGGGCTATAAATTCACCATTGAAAAATTCAAAGAGGGCAAACTGGTCTCCAAGCTGTCGGCCGATTACATCAAGTGGGACAGAGAAACCAAAAAATGGGAAATCAACAACTACTACATCCGCGATATCAGCGGTATGGAGGAAACCATCTCTACAGGCACAAAACAGGACACCACCCTGAACATGGTCCCGGAAGATTACCGGGTGGTCAAAAACATTGTGGAGACCATGACCCTGCCCCGGCTAAACAGGGAGATCCACGATCTGAAGCTGCGCGGTGTAAACGCCATTGAATACGAAATCGAAAAACACAAGCGACGTTCCGCCCCATTTTCCTCCTTTATCCTGACCTTTATCGGAGCTTCACTGGCCTCACGGAAAATAAAAGGGGGCATCGGATTACACCTCGGACTGGGTATCCTGATCAGCTTCTCTTATATTATGTTTATGCAGGTAACCACGGTCTTCGCCACTTCCGGATCCGTGCCTCCCTCCCTGGCTGTCTGGATTCCCAATCTGGCATTCGGCATTGTTGCCGCCTGGCTGTACCGGAAAGCCAGCCGGAGATAAAACAATCAAACCTTTCAGAAAATTGTTCAAAATCAACCCATTCAGAAAAATTTAAAAGAAAGATCATGCTGTTTTAAAAAATCTCCGTGTTATTAAAAAATGGTTACTTTTGTTCCGGATTTACTTTAATTAACAAACCAAAATGGTGTAAAACACTCCCCCTGGGAGAAATTTTAATCTAAAGTATAAAGTTATGTCACTGAAACGTAACATTCTGGACCTCAGGAAACGCAAGGATGAAGTTCTAAAAGGCGGAGGCGAAAAGGCCATTGAAAAACAGGTGGCCATGGGAAAGCTGACTGCCAGGGAACGGATTCTGTATATCCTGGACAAAGGCTCCTTTCATGAGTATGATATGTTCGTAGAGCATGCTGCCCGCGATTTCGACATGGATAAGATGACTCTCCACGGCGACGGAGTAATTATCGGAACAGGAACCATCGACAGCAAACCGGTATGTATTTTTGCGCAGGATTTTACAGTTGCCGGAGGCTCACTCGGACTGATGCATGCCAGGAAAATCACCAAGATCATGGACCATTCGTTAAAAATGCGGGTTCCGCTTATCGGGATCAACGACTCGGGAGGTGCCCGGATCCAGGAGGGGGTAAATTCCCTGGCCGGCTACGGAGAGATCTTTTTCCGCAACACTCTGGCATCTGGAGTTATCCCCCAGATATCGGTCATTCTCGGTCCCTGTGCGGGAGGAGCCGTCTATTCTCCGGCCCTGACCGACTTCGTCTTTATGGTAAACCAGATCTCCAAAATGTTCATCACCGGCCCCGGGGTAATCAAAACCGTACTGGGCGAGGAAATATCCATGGAAGAGCTGGGCGGGGCCAAAGTGCATGCGGAAACAACGGGGAATGCACATTTTTATGCAGAAAGTGAACAGGAATGCTTTGATCAGATCAAAAAGCTGATGTCTTATATTCCCTGGAACAACACCGAAAAAGCCGATACGGTAGAACCGGCCAAACCCACCTTCCGGAAAAAGATCGAAAACATAGTTCCTTCCAATCCCAAGCTCCCCTATGATATCCGCGACATCATCAAATCCATCACCGATAAGTCTGATTTCTTTGAGATCATGGAGCATTTTGCTCCCAATATAGTGATCGGATTTGGGAGGATGGACGGGCAAACCGTTGGTTTCGTGGCTAACCAGCCCAAGGTAATGGCCGGTGTACTCGACTGTGACAGTTCCGACAAAGCAGCCCGCTTCATTCGCTACTGCGACTCTTTTAACATCCCTATCATCACTCTGGAAGACCTGCCAGGGTACCTGCCCGGAGTAGATCAGGAACATGCCGGGGTGATCCGTCACGGGGCCAAGATCCTTTATGCTTACAGCGAGGCCACCGTACCCAAGATCACGGTCATCATCCGTAAAGCATACGGAGGCGGATACATAGCAATGAATTCCCGCCACCTGCGGGCCGACTTCGTCTTTGCCTGGCCCACAGCCGAAATTGCCGTCATGGGACCGGAAGGTGCAGCCAATATCGTATTCCGTAAGGAAATTGCCGAAGCAGGAGATCCCGAAGCCATGCGCCAGCAAAAGATCCAGGAGTATAAGGATAAATTTGCCAACCCCTATGTTGCCGCTTCTCAGGGCTATATTGACGAGGTCATTGAGCCGGAGGAAACCCGCAAACAGTTGCTGCATGCCCTGCAGGTATCGGCCAACAAATCCGTTCACGGTCCGGCAAAAAAACACGGAATACCTCCTTTTTAATGACAGAAAGAAGCAGACAGCCTGCTGTCTGCTTTTGATTAATCTTTTAAAAAAATAAAAGATGGCAGAAGAAAAAGCTGAGACAATCATTGTACACAGCGCCGTTTACCAAACGGAGTACAGCAACAAATACCGAAAACGCGAAAAATGGGAACGTCCGGATAAAAACCAAATTCTCTCCTTTATGCCGGGAACTATTATCGATGTCTATGTCAAACCCGGAGAACTGGTAAAAAAAGGTGAAGCCTTACTCATCCTGGAAGCGATGAAAATGCACAACAATGTGCTGATGCCTTTCGACGGGAAAATTGAAAAAATCCATGTCAGTCCGGGAGACAAGGTTCACAAACGCTTTAATATGCTTGAAATAAAACCGCTTAAAGGCAAAGGAAATTTGTCTTAATCCGGGAAAAGCTGTCCCGGTAATCGTTCCGGCGACAGCTTTCTTTTACAGATGCAGCCTGTAAATACGGTAAGTCTCCGGGAAAGCCTTTTCCAATCCGGTTTTTGCAGAATGGAACAAGCCGTAAACACAGGAACCGCTGCCCGACATCAGGGCAAAAGAAGCTCCCTGATCATAAAGAGTCTGCTTGATCTGTTCCAGTTCCGGATACATTTCAAAGGCATACGGTTCAAACTGATTCTGAATATTCCCTTTCCACCGGTTCACCGGGAAACCGGCCAATCCCTTCATGGAAAACCGGCTGGCCCGGGGCTCGATATGGGCATAGGCTTCTGCTGTGGACAGCTGCACCGGAGGTTTTACCAGGATCAGATAATAGGCATCCAGGCAAAGCGCAAGTTCCTCCATTAGCTCTCCTCTGCCCATGGCAAAAACGGGTTTTCCAATCAGGAAAAAAGGGCAGTCACTGCCCAGGGAAAGAGCATAATCCATCAGCTTTCCCCTGCCAATTTTCAAACGGAACAGGCTGTTCAGCAACAAAAGCATGGATGCGGCATCGGACGAGCCGCCTCCCAATCCGGCACCTGTCGGAATATGCTTGTGCAGGTGAATTCGCACGGAAGGCAGACCGTAATCTTTCTTCAGGAGTTCATAGGCACGCACCACCAGGTTTTGGGCAGAATCTCCTTCCACAGGCAAACCGCTCACGGAAAACTCATGCAGGCCCGATTCGGTCACCTCAAGCGCATCATGAAGCGGCACAGGATAAAAAATAGTTTCCAGGTTATGAAAGCCGTCGTTCCGTTTTCCCGTGATTTTCAGTCCCAGATTGATTTTTGCAATAGGATAGCTGATCATAGCTGGTTATTTTGTTTATTGACATGCTTCCTCCGGTCCACAGGTACACACCAGATTACGGTCGCCATAGGCATCGTCAATCCGGGCCACCGAAGGCCAGAACTTGTTTTCCCTGAGCCAGGGCAACGGATAGGCTGCCTGTTGCCGGCTGTAAGCATGCGGCCAATTGTCGGCAACCACCATTTCGGCCGTATGCGGAGCATTTTTCAGCGGATTGTCTGCCGGATCCGACTTCCCCTCTATAATATCCTGAATTTCCTGATAAATCCGGTTCATGGCCGCAATAAAACGATCCAGTTCCTGCCTGGATTCACTCTCTGTAGGCTCAATCATCAGCGTACCATGAACGGGAAAGGAAAGTGTAGGTGCATGAAACCCATAATCCATAAGTCTTTTGGCAATATCCGACTCGGTAACGCCGGAAGAACCTTTCAGGTGACGGCACTCCAGGATCAGCTCATGAGCAACCCGTCCCTGATTCCCGGTATAGAGTATCCCAAAGGTATCCTTCAGAGCAGCAGCCAGATAATTCGCATTCAGCATGGCAATCTCGCTTGCCCGTTTTAATCCGTCAGCCCCAAGCATCTTGATATACCCGTAAGTAATGGGCAGCACGGAAGCACTCCCCCAGGGAGCTGCAGAGACTGCTGATATCCCGATGTGTCCGTTATTCATAACGGGATGCGAGGGAAGAAACTCCACCAGATGTTCGGCCGCAGCAATAGGCCCCACACCCGGACCTCCCCCTCCGTGCGGAACAGCAAAGGTCTTGTGCAGATTCAAATGACAGATGTCAGCCCCCAGCACTCCGGGATTGGTTAGTCCCACCTGCGCATTCATGTTAGCCCCGTCCATATAAACCTGCCCGCCGTAACGATGAATAATCCGGCACATTTCCAAAACCGTGGATTCAAAAACCCCGTGGGTAGACGGATAAGTAATCATGAAAGCAGCCAGGCTGTCCTGATACTGCTTTGCCTGCTGCTCCAGTTTTTCCACATCCACATTTCCGCGTTCATCGCAGGTAACCACCACCACTTTCATGCCGGCCATAACCGCACTGGCAGGATTGGTTCCGTGGGCCGAAGCAGGAATTAACACCACATTGCGCTGGTCATCCCCCCTGCTCCGGTGATATGCCCGGATCACCATCAGACCGGCATATTCTCCTGCCGCCCCCGAATTGGGTTGCAGACTGACATCGGATAAACCGGTAATCCCGGCCAGATCCCGCCGCAATTCCTCCATCATCTCCTGATAACCGCGGGCCTGGTTTTTGGGAACAAAAGGATGAATGCCCCCGAACTCAATCCAGCTCAGCGGAAGCATCTCCGTAGCTGCATTCAGTTTCATGGTGCACGATCCGAGCGGAATCATGGAGTGGGCCAGAGAAAGATCGCGGTGCTCCAAACGTTTTATGTAACGAAGCATTTCCGTTTCTGAGCGGTATTTGTTGAACACTTCCTGCTGCATGTACCCCGACGTTCGTAGCCGGTCGGCTCCGAGCCGTCCCCCGCCATGGTAAGAACAAATCCGGCTAAAAGGCTTGTTGGCAGCTTTGGCAAACACCTCAATGATCCAGTTAATATCGTCCAGGTTGGTCGTTTCGTCTATACTCAAGCCCACATCCCCGTTTCCAAAATAGCGGAAATTCATTTCCAGCTCAAGCGACAACCATTCGATGTCTTTACACTTAACATAGCGTGGCAAGACAAAACGGATGGTATCAAAATAATCGCGGTTCAGCTGTTCATAACCCAGAGCCGTGATTTCCCGTTCCAGCAAAGCGGCAATGCTGTGAATCCGCTCGGCTATCTGCCGGATACCTCGCGGACCGTGATAAACGCCATAAAAGCCGGCCATGGTAGCCAGCAAAGCCTGCGCCGTACAGATATTAGAGGTAGCCCGTTCCCGCTTGATATGCTGCTCCCGGGTCTGAAGGGCCATCCGAAGGGCGCGTTTTCCGTGCCGGTCTTTTGAAACCCCGATGATGCGTCCGGGCATATTACGCTTATAGGTCTTCCGCGCCGCAAAGAAAGCGGCGTGAGGGCCTCCGTAACCCATAGGAATACCAAACCGTTGGGAACTACCGAATACAAGATCGGCCCCCAACTCCCCCGGAGGAATAAGCAGGGCCAGACTCAGCAGATCGGCAGCCACGGCCAGCAGGGCTTCCCCCGCATGAGCCCTTTCCGCCAGTCCGGCATAAGCCGGCACCTCACCGTTGGCATTCGGATACTGCACAATAGCTCCGATCACCTCGTCTGTAAAGACAAAGCCGGCTGCGTCGGCCACCCTCAGGTCAACACCCAGCGGCTCGGCGCGCGTCTGAAGCACATCCAGGGTTTGCGGCCAGACCTGCCGATCTACCAGCACCACACTGGCTCCCAGTTTCTCTTTCCACCGGGAACGTACATGCATCATCATGATCATAGCTTCGGCCGCAGCTGTAGCCTCGTCCAGCAGGGAAGCATTGGCCAGCTCCATGGCAGTCAGTTCGCAAACCATAGTCTGGAAATTCAGCAAAGCTTCCAGCCGGCCCTGGGAAATTTCGGCCTGATAGGGAGTATAAGAAGTATACCAAACCGGATTTTCCAGCACGTTCCGCAGGATCACAGCCGGGGTAATCGTATCGTAATAACCCATCCCTATATAGGTGTTAAACACCTTGTTTTTCTTAGCCAGGGCCAGGATCTTCCGGTAATACTGACGCTCGGTCAGCCCGTCTTCCAGCCGGAGCGGCTCCTTCAAACGGATATTCCCCGGAATAGTCTGCCGGATCAATTCTTCCAGTGAATCCACACCTATCTTTCCAAGCATTTCGCTGATCTCTTCCTCCCTTGGCCCAATATGCCGGGCTTCAAACTTATCATTAGCCATGTGTTATTTTTTATTCTATATGCGTCTCTCTTACCGTTATGTGCCTATACAAAAAACGGATTACAGGCTTTCTCCGCTCCGATGGTTGTTTCCGGTCCGTGTCCGCAATAAACCACTGTTTCTTCAGGAAGAACAAGCAATTTCGCACGGATCTGAGCGACCAGCTGATCATAGTCACCGCGGGGCAGATCCGCTCGTCCGATGCTTCCGCAAAACAGGGCGTCCCCCGAGAGCACAAACTGCTGCCGTGGCTGATAAAACGCCAGACTTCCCGGAGCATGTCCCGGCACATGAAGCACCTCAAGCACGGAATTCCCGAAACGGAGCTGCTCGCCTTCACGAATGTAGCCGTCAGGCGGATCAAGTGGGCCCGTGGAAACGCCAAACAGATAACCCTGGGCTGCAGCCCCTTCAATCAGGAATTCATCATCCGGATGAATCAGGAAGGGGATTCGGTATCTGGCACGACAATAACCTACCCCCAAAATATGATCAAAATGGCAATGGGTATTCACCAGCTTTACAGGATGCAGACCATTCTCTTCAATGAAACCGGTAAGTTCCTGCTCTTCCGGCTCATCGTAACAGCCTGCATCAACAAGCACACACTCGCCTGTTTCGTCATACAACACATAGGTGTTTTCCCGAAGCGGGTTGAAAACAAATTTCTTAATCTGAATCATAAAATACCTATTTTTCTGTACCCTTTAACAGGGGAACAAAGACAAATGTTCCAAAGCTTTCTTTCCGAAAATCCGCCTCCCCGTTACGGATCACTACATTCATTCCCTGCCGGTCGGTTGACCCGACCGGAATAACCATTCGTCCGCCTATCCGCAACTGCTGCAACAGCTCATCGGGAATCACAGGTGCACCGGCCGTAACAATGATTCGGTCAAACGGACCGTATGTAGGCAGTCCTTTCCAGCCGTCCCCGTAAAAAACCTTCGGAAAATAACCCAGGCCGGGAAGCAGCTGCTGGACTTTCATATACAATTCTCGCTGACGTTCAATGGTATATACACTGGCTCCCAGCTCACACAGCACAGCAGCCTGATAGCCCGAACCGGTACCAACCTCCAGCACCTTATCGTTTCGCTCCACCTTCAGTAACTGCGTCTGAAAAGCCACCGTATAAGGCTGAGAAATAGTTTGTCCCGCCCCGATGGGGAAAGCCTGATCCTTATAGGCAAACTGAATGAAACTGCTGTCCATAAACAAATGTCTGGGAACCCGGCCAAGGGCATCGAGAACATTCTGACCGCTTATTCCTTTGATCCGCAGACTGTCGACCATCCGTTTCCGCAGCCCCTGGTGCCTAAAACTATCTAGGGAATCCATTACACAATTTTTCTGTAAATTTAGTTTAAAAAAAAACGCCGGAGGCACGGTTTCACAAGTACATTATCAACAACGGCCGTTGAAAAGTTCTATCAGGATGCGTTCCGCGGTCTCCGGATTATTTCTAATTTGCAGCAATGATCAAAACAGGTATACTAACAGACCATCAGCCTGATGACAAGCAATTGCGACAACTCAGGCAAATTGAAAGACTGGAAATTTCGGCTGTTCAGACCATCCTGCCGGCCCGGTCAGACGAGCAGACTGAAAGGATCACACAAGTGATCCGGTCGTCTGATCTGATATACACCGATATGAAACAACCGCCCGCAAAACTGATCCGGCTTATCCTGCGAAACAGCCGTCATCTGTTTTTCCGGGAAATTCCCCGGTTAAGCATGCAGGAAATTAGCGGTCTGATCCGACTGGAAGAAGAAGCCGGAAGCATAAGCCAGATTTTTCTCCCCCTCCTTTACCTGCCGGAAAACCTGAAACAGCTCAGGGAATTACATCCTCCCCTGCTGGCCGACTTCCGGCTTCAGGCCATTCCGCAGGTTTCACTGACCCGGCTACTGCTTGACAAACTGTTGCTGTTGGCCGTGCTCAAGCCGGGGCCCGTAAAAAAAACGGAAGTTAACAGCCTGGAACAAGGAACAGAGAACCATGTAACAGACATCCGCATCAGCTTTTCTTCCGGAACCACTGTCCGGTTCCTGCTTGCCACCTGTTTTCCCTGCAAAGAACCGGTAGCCGAATTTTTCCGGGCCGGCCGGGCGCCATTGGTCCTGCCGGCCGGAAAAATGCATGCAGCCAAGCGACAAAGAGCAGTTCATCAGGCACTTAAAGAACTCCTATTGGCCCTGGACCATCGGCCTTCCGTCCTGATTTCCTTCGACGAGCTGTACCAGGCCCAGCAAATGATCCGTCAGATCCGCGAAAAACTGGAATTGCGCGGCAGCAGGCTCCTGTAAAAAATTTCAGAGCAAGGAGTAATCGAACCGGACTGACACTCTGGGAAAAATTAATTCCACAGGTCAAGAGAGTCTGCATCCTTCTTAATCAAAAAACACCGGTTTCAATAAAGAAAATGATCTCTTCAATCATCCGGTCTTCCGAGACCGGATCATATTCGTCTTTCAGGTCATGGCCAAACAAGCGTGCCACCCCCTGCCAGAAAAAAGCGGCCAGTCCGCCTTTTAAATCCCGAATCAGTTCATACGATGTTTCCTGCGTCTCCCTGTCTATCAGCTTAATCAGGATTCGTCCTTCCGAAAGACTCAGTTTTTTCAGCTGCGGTCCGTACTCCTCAAACAGCTCCGCTTCAATTTGCTTCACATATTTCCGCCGCTTTTTAGGGTCCTTTTCCGCCAGATAAAATGCATTATACTTCCCCAGCAGCTCTGCCGCTTTTTGGGCATAGGGATAAACCTTCCTGACCTTGGCGGCCAGACGCCAGTATTTTCGGAGATCCCGCCGGGAATCAAAATGCCGGCGGGGCATCACAAACACAGGACGGATCATCACGTGAGGCAGGGAGTCACCCTGTTCCACAACAAACCCTTCGTCTTTCAGACTGTCGGCTTCCTGGGCCTGTCCTTTATCCGGCACAACCGACAACATCAGACCCAGCCCGGCAATCAGAGAGAAATATCGAATCATACCGACTTAACCTCCGTTTACATGATACACAGCATACAACACCGCATTTTATTATCTTTGCAAAGATACAGAAAGCAGTATAACCTAAGCATGAAACTATGCATGTAAATATTAACTCGGAATTAGGGGAACTGGAAGGAGCGGTGGTTCACACCCCCGGACTGGAAGTGGAAGAGATGACCCCAAAAACTGCCAAACGCGCCTTATACAGCGATATTCTAAACCTGTCGGTTGCCCGGTCGGAATACATTCAGTTGAAAGGCGTGCTTTCCGGGATCTGTCAATGTCTGGAAGTCACGGATCTCCTGGCCGATATCCTGCAGGAGAAAACGATCCGAAACTCCCTGGTGCAGGATATATGCAAGCGGGAAGAGGCTACGGAGCTGATCAGCGAATTAAATGAGCTAAGTGCTCCGGAACTGGCCCGCCAGTTGATTCAGGGGGTTCCCATCAAAAGAAATACGCTGAGCCGCTATCTGAGCCAGGAACGTTTCAGCCTATGGCCCCTGCATAATTTTTTGTTTACCCGCGATGCAGCCATGGTGTGGCGGGAACAGGTGATCATAGGCAACATGGCCAACCGGATAAGGAAACGTGAAGCCCGTATCATGGAGGCTGTTTTCACCCATCATCCCCTGCTGAAAACCGGAATTCTGCGGGCAGGGGACCACGAGGACACCCGCAGATCAAGACCGCTTACGATCGAGGGAGGTGATTTTCTTGTGGCCCGGGAAGATCTGCTGCTGATCGGTACCGGAAACCGGACCTCCACCCGGGGCATAGACTTTATTCTGGAACAGGTAAAAAACCGGAAAGAAGGGATACAGCATATTCTTGTCCAGGAACTTCCGGAGCATCCCGAATCGTTTATCCACCTGGATATGGTCTTCACACTGCTCGACCGGGACACCTGCATGGTTTATGAACCGCTGATCATGCATACAAACCGTTTCCATACTCTCCACGTACAGATAGAACACGGGGAAGTAAGCCGGATCACAGAAGAAGAAAACCTGCCCAAGGCGCTGAAAAAGCTGGGTATGGATTTGAAACCGGTATTCTGTGGCGGACACAGAGATCCCTGGATACAGGAACGCGAGCAATGGCACAGCGGAGCCAACTTTTTTGCCGTTGCCCCCGGACAGATCATTGGTTACGAACGGAATGTACATACCGTTGAAGAACTCAGCAACAACGGCTTTGAAGTGATCCGTGCAGAAGAGATCATCAATGGGAAAAAAGAAATACCGGCAAAGCAAAAATGTGTGATCACCATAGCCGGC
>JBFWIL010000057.1:0-12939 GCA_050256015.1 Mangrovibacterium sp.
CCACCGTTGGCGACGGCATCATCCGGCTCCCGGAAACCGAGCTGGATGCACTACAGGAACATTTTGAAGCATCCGTGAGCAAAGGAACCCGTTTGCTGAAATTCGTACCTGCCTCCGGTGCGGCCAGCCGCATGTTTAAATTTCTTTATGAAGCCAGGGAAAAACTCAGGCAGGGAATTCCGGAGACTAAACTCAGGCAGGAGCAGGAAATAAATGCCTTCCTGAATAAACTGAAATGTTTCAGCTTTTATGAAGCTCTGCACAAGCTGGCCGGGAAAATGCCGGAGCAGATTCCCCCCGCCGAACTGCTGGACCTGCTGCTTACGGAAAAGGGGCTGAACTACGGAAACCTTCCCAAAGGCCTGCTGCTTTTTCACCGTTACAGGGCAGAAGTGCGTACCCCCTTTGAAGAACACTGCATGGAAGGAGCCCGGTATGCAAAAAATCACGACCGGAGCCTACACATCCACTTTACCGTTTCTTCCGAACACCTGGGTAATTTTACGGCTCAGCTTGAGGAGAACCGGGAACATTGGAGCAGACAGACCGATGCCCTGCTGGACATATCCTTCAGTCAGCAAAAATCTTCCACCGATACAATCGCCGCCACACCCGAAAACGAGCCGTTCCGTAACGCAGACGGAAGCCTGCTGTTCCGCCCCGGAGGCCACGGCGCCCTGCTGGCCAACCTGAATGAGCTGGATGCTGACGTAATTTTTATCAAAAACATAGACAACGTCCAGCCCGATTGCCGGAAAACTTCCACGGTGATTTATAAGAAAGCCCTGGCCGGCCTGCTTCTTCGTATTCAGCAAAAAATTTTCAGTTACCAGCAGGTATTTGCAAGCCAGCATTATTATTCACTGAACAGTGCTTTCCTCTCCGAAGCTGCAGGTTTCCTGGAAAATATTTTGCATGTGCAGCCCCCGGGAAACCTGTATTACACGGAAAAAGAGCATCTTTATCATTATCTGAAAGCCAAATTCGACCGTCCCCTGCGGGTTTGCGGCATGGTAGCCAACCAGGGGGAACCCGGAGGCGGACCATTCTGGACCTGCAACAGCGACGGATCGGTTTCCCTGCAAATTGTGGAAAGCGCACAAGTAAACCTGCATGATCCCGACCAGAAGGAATGCATGAGCCGGTCCACCCACTTCAACCCGGTAGATCTGGTTTGCGGCGTAAGAAACTACAAAGGGGAAAAATACGATCTTAACCGGTTCCGAGATCCCAAGACAGGATTCATTACCCGGAAATCAAAAGACGGACGAGTGTTAAAAGCCCAGGAACTGCCCGGACTTTGGAACGGAGCCATGGCACACTGGAATACGCTTTTTGTGGAAGTACCTGTGGAAACCTTCAGTCCCGTAAAAACGGTGAACGACCTTTTGCGAAAAGAGCACCAACCCGCTTAAGAGGTTTTCAAAAACTATTTGTAAATTTGCAGCTTCAACAAACTGCTTATGGACGAGGAAGCGAGAGATTTTTATGAAAACGAGGAGATTATGGAAGCCGTAAAACGGTTCAAACGGATGATCAGCCTTAATTCTTTCGAATATTTTGATGTATTTGAAATTGAAGGCATGGTTGATTGTTTCCTCGATGAAGGAAAAATCGATCTGGCGCATCAGGCCGTTGAAATCGGGATGCAGATTCATCCGGCTTCCACCGGACTGCAGATTAAACAAGCCCAGATTCTGCTGATGGAAAACCGGGCAGTCGAATGCCTCGAGATGATCAGCCTGGCAGAGAAAATTGAGAACAGCAACCCTGATGTGTATTTTACAAAAGGCTCGGCCCTGATTCTGCTGGGAGAGCACACTGCAGCCGAAGAATCCTTTGAACAGGCGTTGCTTTACAACCAGGACGAAACAGACGAGTTGCTTTACAATATCAGCATCAGCTTCAGCCAGGCCGACGAAACCGCCAAAGCATCAGAATACCTGGAACGGGCCTGGCAGATTAACCCGAAAAACGAACTGGTGCTGTATGAACTCGGATTCTGTTACGACAAACTGCAGGAATTAGACAAAAGCATTGACTTTTATAACAAATACCTTGATCTGGATCCCTTCAATGCCTCGGTATGGTACAACCTGGGGATTACTTACAACCGGACAGGGAAACATGAAGAAGCCATCAATGCATACGATTACGCCATAGCACTGGCCGATGATTTCGGGCAGGCTTATTTCAACAAGGCCAACGCCCTGGCCAACAGCAACCGTTATGCGGAAGCCGTCAGATGTTATCAGGAGTACCTGGATCTGGATCAAAGCAACGACGATGCCTACTGTTACCTGGGAGAATGTTACCTCAACCTGGAAAAGAACCGGGAAGCGCTGGTTAATTACCGGAAAGCCATCCGGCTGAACAAACACAATGCCAATGCCTGGTACGGGTTAGCCCTGGCTCTCTGGCTGGAAGGAAAACTCCCGGAAGCATATACCGGAATCAACAAAGCGCTGAAGCTGGAAGATGAAAATGCCGATTTCTGGCTGATCTACGGAAAAATATGTCTTGACTCAGGAAAATATACGCAGGCCGACACGGCTTTCAAAAAATCAACCATGCTTGATCCGCTCAACCCCGACGGATGGGTTACCCATGCGGAAATGGAATCTGATAGAGGAAACCTCCCCGAAGCCATAGCCATTCTGGAAAATGCATACCAGCTCATCCCGGATGACCCGGTAATCAGCTACCGGCTCACCGCATACCTGCTTGAAAACAACGACGAACTTAGCGCTGCCGGTTATTTTGAAAAAGCTCTGGAACTCGATTTCAACGGCTACCTTAACCTGCTTGACTATTATCCGCAAGCCATCCAGAACGAATCGATCAAAAAACTGATTAAGAAGCACCAATCAACCAAACTCTGA
This sequence comes from Mangrovibacterium sp., assembly GCA_050256015.1. Taxonomy (GTDB): domain Bacteria; phylum Bacteroidota; class Bacteroidia; order Bacteroidales; family Prolixibacteraceae; genus JBFWIL01. The sequence continues at coordinate 2,883 of JBFWIL010000057.1, forward strand.
ACAATGAACTTCAATTTGCCATCTATCCCTGAAAGACCTGAAAAACCCAGAAAACTGGGTCTGACCATGGTTATGGACAAGGGACTAAGTTTACGGGAGGCTGAAAACTTATGCGATGTGGCTGCCGGTTATGCCGATCTGCTGAAACTTGGATTCGGAACCGGTTTACTGACCCCCCGTCTGAAAGAAAAGATTAAAATCTACAAACAAGCCGGACTGATACCCTATTTCGGGGGAACCCTCTTTGAAGCTTTCCTGGCCCGCAATATGTTTGACGATTACCGACGTTTTATTACCGATTGCGGAATGGAAACCGCAGAGATTTCCGACGGGGTTCTTCCTGTTGAACACGACCGGAAATGCGAGTATATTCGGATCCTGTCCAAAGATTTTGTCATCCTTTCCGAAGTAGGCACCAAGCTAAAGGGAAAAGAAATATCCAACACACAATGGGTTTCCTGGATGCAGTCCGAACTGCAGGCGGGTGCATGGAAAGTGATTGCCGAAGCACGCGAAAGCGGCAATATCGGGATTTATAATGAAGACGGCTCCGCCAATTCCACCCTGGTACTTGACATACGCAAGCAGGTAAATCCAGACAATATCCTTTGGGAAGCTCCCCTGAAAAGCCAGCAGGTCTGGTTTATCAAATTGCTGGGAACTAATGTCAACCTGGGCAATATTGCCAGCAATGAGATCATTGCACTGGAAACCCTCAGGCTGGGACTGCGCGGAGACACCCTGCTGAATTTCCTGTCATGATCGGTTTTTCTGGATAGCAGGATAGAGGGGAATTTACCCCGGTCTTCCGAACATCACGTAAAAAATATCATTAATTTAGCGGAACAAAAAAGAAAAGCGCAGAATATTATGTTTTTTATCGGACTTACAGGAACATTCATGCCTTACTTGCTGCTGACGGGAATGCTTATTGCCTTTATGCTGGAAGCAAGTCAGGAAGAAATGTATCCGCCCGTGCACACAAAAAATATTCTGCTGGTCTGCATGCCGCTTCCGGAAACGGAAATCAATCCGGAATTCGGTACTTTCCCTTTTTCTGTACCGAATGCTCCGGATGGTAAACAAGAGGCAGAATATGAGGGCCCGGGCCGGCTTTCTGTGCTTCCGGTTCCGGAAATTATCAGCAACGCAAGAAAATACCCACATCAGCCTGTTCCCTATTTGCCGTCCGGCTATCCCGAAAACTATTCCGGACTATCTCCTCCCTGCATGATTGGTTAAGCCGTTTTTTTCACGGAATTGTAATTTTTTAGTCAACCATCATGATCGGAGTCATTGGCATCAGCCATAAATCAGCACCAGTACATATCCGGGAGAAATTTTCGCTTAACAGCCAAGAAATTGTTTCCCTTGGACGACAGTTATGCGACGATCCCCATGTGGAAGAAGTCGTTATCCTTTCAACCTGCAACCGCACGGAAATCTATTTTCTTGCATCCGTCTGCGGCTCCAGGGGGGCATTTACCATTATCAGAAAGCTGTTAACCCTCCTTCACGGGGAAAAAGGGGAACTCGATAATTTTTTTTACCAGTTCCGTGACGAAGAAACCGTACGCCACCTGTTCCGGGTGGTTTCCAGTCTGGATTCCATGGTGCTCGGCGAATATCAGGTCGTTTCCCAGGTCAAGGAAGCTTTCCGGCTGGCCAGGGAGAATAAAATGGCCGGCAAGATTCTCAAGCGTTTGTTCAATAAAGCACTGGAAACAGGAAAGCTGGTGCGTACTAAAACGGCTATGAGCCGGGGAGCTTTTTCCGTAAGCTATGCCGCCGTGGAAAAATGCCACGAGCAGTTTGGTGACCTGCAGGACCGCAAAATCCTGTTGATCGGAGCCGGAGAAACCGGAGAGCTGGTCATTAAAAACATGTGTAAAAAAGGCTGCAGGAATATCACCATCACCAACCGAACCAAAAGCCGGGCAGAAGAGCTGGCCCGGCGTTACCATGGCAGGGTTCTGCCTTTCTGCCGCCTTTTACAGGGAATCGGCGAGGCCGAAATTATTGTCAGTTCCGTTTCTTCCAGGACACCCCTGTTAAGTACGGAAGACCTGGGTACCCGGACCGACGGGAAACGGCAGTTCCTGCTAATTGACTTGGGAGTGCCCCGAAATTTTCATCCGGCCTTAGCTCATCTACCCGGAGTCTGTTTGCTGAATGTGGACGACCTGAAGGAAGTAGTCATCGGCAACAGGGAAAAAAAACAAACCTACGTGTTGGTGGCAGAAAAGCTCATAGAAGAAAAAGTAACCGAATTTTCCGACTGGCTCAGTATACAGGATCTTTCACCGGCCATCCGTAACATCATACGCACTGTGCGGCATATCAGCGATCAGGAACTGGCTCAGATGCGGAAAAGCGCCAAGGAAGAAGATCTTCTCCGGCTGGAAAAGTATTTCAGTCATGTCTCGGAAAAACTAAGCAACGAACTGATCAAGAACCTGAAGCAAATCAGTAACAACGGGAAGGCCACCGAATATGTCAACCTGATTAACGACCTTTTTTCTGTAACACATGAGAACTGAACCAATACGGATAGGCACCCGCGGCAGCAAGCTGGCCCTATGGCAGGCCCGGCAGGTCCGTTCGGAACTGAACAAAGCCGTTCCCGGACTTGCTGTGGAAATCAAAATCATCAAGACACAGGGCGATCTGATCCTCAACAAGCCGCTGGCGAAAATCGGCGACAAAAATCTGTTTACCCGGGAAATAGAACAGGCCCTCTTCTGCGGCGATATCGACATGGCCGTACACAGTCTGAAAGACCTGCCTACCGAACTTCCGGACGGATTGATCCTGGGAGCCGTGCTTTCCCGGGGAGAACGCCGGGACGTACTGATATCCCGGGATGGAAAATCCCTGGCAAAGATGGACAACCGCGACCGTATTGCCACCTCCAGCCTCAGAAGAAAAGCCCAGCTGCTACACTTAAATCCGCACTTAAACGTTACCGATATCCGAGGTAATGTGGATACCCGTATCCGGAAAATGGAACAAGGACAGTGTGATGCCCTGGTCATGGCCGGAGCCGGACTGATCAGACTGGGTTACCAGGAACGGATCACCGAATATCTCGATCCGCTTCAGTTTCTTCCGGCTGTCAGTCAGGGAGCAGTGGCTGTTGAAGTGCGGGAGGACGATATACACATCAGCCAGCTAACCGACGCCATTACCCACCCAGCCACCTGGCAGGAGACCATGGCAGAAAGGGCCTTTCTTCGCACGCTGGAAGGCGGATGCCAGGTGCCCGTTGGCTGTTTTTTCCGTGAAGAGAACAGGCAGTTTCAGCTTACCGGCATTCTGTCCGACCCGGAAGGACATAAGCTGATTCGGCGCTCCGCCGTCTGTCTGCCCGAAGAAGCAAGTGAACAGGCCGTTGCCCTGGGACTTTCGATATTGAAAGAAGGAGGCCGGGCCATTCTTGAACGAATCAGAACAGCATTATAACATGAGAGAAAAGCAACATACTCTGGCAGGAAAAGTCCTTATCCGCACTGATTTCCGCAGGAAAAACGATCCTCCGGATGAACTGGGAAACCGGTTGAACGCTGCCGGCGCCACGCTTCTGTCCCTGCCGCTGATTGACATCCGGCCGCTTCCCTTTACTTCCGCACATGAAGCCGGAACATACGACTGGCTCATATTTACCAGCAAAAATGCTGTCTGTTCCTTTTTCAGCAAACAGCAACCCAAAAACATACAGCGCATTGCCGCGATTGGTCCATGGACGGCAGCTGCACTGAGATCTTTCGGTTATCCGCCCTTTTTCACCGGCTCCGGTATTTCGGCCGTACACTTTGCCAAGGAACTTAGTTCTGTTATACGAACAGGTGAAAACGCATTGCTTATCCTGGGAAACCTGGCACCCGACACCCTGCTCCAGGCGCTGCAAAAGACCAATTCCGTTGAAAGGGTCAATGTCTACCAAACCGTTATGCCGCAGCAAATGGATCCGATTCTGCTGCAACGCGTAAAAAAAGACCGGTACGATGCCCTGCTTATGAGCAGTCCTTCAGCCTTCCGTCACCTGCTGCAACTGCTGCCCGCCCCTGCCATGCCGCTTAGAATGATAAGCATCGGACAAACCACCACGGCCGCCATCCGGGAACAGCATCTGGAACCGCTGATTACCTCAGCAGGAACCGGACTGGCGGGACTGGCCGAAACAACCATTCATTATTTTTCAAGAACGAATTAAAAAAGAAAATATTATGAGCTATCCGGTAACACGATTGAGAAGATTACGAAAAACCCCGGCTATACGGAATATGATCCGGGAAACGGAAGTAAACCGCGATGATCTGATCATGCCATATTTTGTCTGTCCCGGAGAAAAAGTGAGCAAGCCCATCAGCTCCATGCCAGGCAACTTTCAATGGTCTATAGATCTGCTTATAGAAGAGGTGAAAGGACTGAACGACCGCACGGGTATCGACAAAATCCTGCTGTTCGGAATTCCGGAAAACAAAGACGAAGACGGCAGCGTGGCCTGTCGGCACGACGCCATAGTGCCACGGGCTATCCGGGCGCTGAAAAAAGCGTTGCCCGGACTGGTCATCGTGGCCGATGTATGCAATTGCGAATACACCACCCACGGACATTGCGGAACCATTGTCAATAACGACGTAGACAACGACCTGACCCTTAAAACCCTGGCTGCCCAGTCGGTTACCCTGGCTAAAGCCGGTGCCGATTTCATTGCCCCCAGCGATATGATGGACGGCCGGGTCGGGGCGATTCGGCAAGCGCTCGACGAAAACGGACTGAATCAGACACCCATAATGGCTTACTCTGCCAAATATGCTTCGGGATTTTACGGTCCTTTCCGGGACGCTGCGGAAAGCGCTCCCCGGTTCGGAGACCGCAGCACCTACCAGATGGACCCGGCCAACAGCAATGAAGCCCTCCGCGAAGTGGAACAGGATATACTAGAGGGAGCCGACCTGGTCATGGTTAAGCCCGCACTGAGTTACCTGGATGTGATCTGCCGCGTACGCCGGTACTTTAACCTGCCCCTGGTTGCTTATAATGTGAGCGGCGAGTTTTCCATGGTTAAAGCCGCTGGTGCCAATGGCTGGATTGACGAAGATCGGGTAATCCGGGAGATTCTGACCTCCATCAAACGGGCCGGAGCCGACCTGATTATCAGCTATCACGCCAAGGAATTCGTACTCAGCGAACTGAAAAAGGGAAACCGGGTGTAAGCCCCTGCCAGTCCGGGAGAAACCGCCACTTTAATTATTAAAAACCCAAACCGACTCCTTTAGGGAGCGGCTAAGCAAAAAAAAACATGCAATTAAACAAGAGCATAAATGCATTTGAGCAGGCTCGCAAACTGATTCCCGGAGGAGTCAATTCGCCGGTCCGGGCCTTTAAAAGTGTACAAACCGACCCGCTCTTTATCAAAAAGGCGAAGGGATCGCACATAGAAGATCTGGACGGGAACAGCTATGTGGATTTTGTGTCGTCCTGGGGACCGCTGATCCTGGGACACGCCCGTCCCGAAATTGTGGAAGCAGTTTGCCGGGCAACAGAACGGGGAACCAGCTACGGGGCCCCCACCCTGGCAGAGAATGAGATGGCGAAGCTGATCATCGACATGGTACCTTCCATAGATAAGGTTCGCCTGGTCAATTCGGGTACCGAAGCCACCATGAGTGCGCTGCGACTGGCCCGGGGATATACCGGACGCGAGCTGGTAATAAAATTTGCCGGTTGCTACCATGGCCATGCCGACAGCTTCCTGATCCGCGCCGGATCGGGGGCTATTACCCTGGGCCTTCCCGACAGTCCGGGAGTTACCAGGGCTGCGGCACAAGACACGCTTATCGCTTCCTATAACGAGCTGAATTCGGTTGAAAAGCTTTTCCGCAAAAGGGGAAAAGAAATAGCCGCCGTCATTGTCGAAGCCGTACCCGGCAACATGGGAGTGGTGCTGCCGGAACAGGGATTTCTGGAAGGCCTGCGGGAAATTACCGGGGCCTACGGCGCCCTGCTAATCTTTGACGAAGTCATCACAGGCTTCCGCCTGGCGCCGGGAGGAGCACAGCAAAAACTGGGCATCCTGCCCGACCTGACCACCCTGGGCAAGATCATTGGCGGAGGTCTGCCTGTAGGAGCATACGGAGGCAGGGCAGAAATCATGGACCGGCTGGCTCCGGACGGTCCGGTTTACCAGGCCGGAACCTTGTCTGGAAATCCGCTGGCCACAGCTGCCGGAACAGCTATGCTGCGCATCCTGAACAGCAGTCGGGACATCTACGAAAGCCTGGAACGAAAGGCAGCCATGGTGGAAGCCGGACTCGGGGAAAGCCTTTCCCGTCAAGGTATTCCCGGGGTAATAAACCGCATGGGTTCCATGATGACCCTGTTTTTCACACAAGAAGAAAAAGTCGGAAATTACGAACAGGCCATGCAGTCGGATACCTCTCTTTACGGGAAATGGTTCAGAAACATGCTAAAATGGGGTTACTACCTGGCTCCCTCCCAATTTGAATGTCTTTTTATTTCCGATGCACACACGGAAGAAGAGCTGAAAAACTTTCTGGATGCAGCCGACCATACCCTGGCCGAGATAAAAGGCTGAGCGACTTAACCGGCTGCCCCGAACAGAGTAAACCGATTAAAAAGAAACAGCCCCATGCAACAATCCGTCTTTCTCGATACGCTCAAGGGAAAAATCGTTTCCCGCCCGCCCGTATGGTTTATGCGTCAGGCCGGCAGGGTTCTTCCCAACTATAACAGGCTAAAGCAAGATCATACTTTCCGTGAGCTGATGAACGATCCGAAGCTGGCTGCCCGGGTTACCCTGCTGCCTGTTCAGGACCTGGGAGTGGATGCGGCGATCCTCTTTTCGGATATTCTTATCATTCCAGAAGCCATGGGAATGAAAGTGGACTATACGGAACAGGGACCGGTTTTCCGTAAACCACTGAAATCAGCATTCCGGCCTGCAGAACAGCTTAACCCGTTACCCGAAAAACTGGATCCGGTCTATGCGGCCATTCGTGAAATCATCAAGACCCGTCCGGGACATATTCCACTGATCGGATTCTGCGGGGCACCGCTCACCACCCTGTGCTACATGATGGAGGGAATCAGCACACACTCAGGCTTTCCATCAGCTGTCCGTTTCCTGTACACGAAAAAAAAAGAGGCGCGGATGCTGATCCGGACAATAACCGAATTTTCCATTCATTATGCCCTGCAACAAATCGAAAACGGCATTGAGGCCTTTCAGCTTTTCGATACCCATGCCGGACTGATTCCCGAGGAAATGTACCTGGAGCTTTTCATGCCGGCAATACAAAAACTTAGTCTTGCCGTGCGTAGCACAGGAACCCCCTTTATCTTTTTTCCCAAAGGATTCGGCTCCGCGATTAGGCACATTACTCCCGATATAACGGATTTTGTAAGCATTGACTGGCAGATTCCGCTGCCGCATGCACGGGAGCTGGTTCATCCGGAGGTCGGATTACAGGGAAACCTGGATCCGCGGCAACTTTATTCCCCAAAAAAAGAAATAAGGAAAGCACTGGAAAAATACCTCCCGTTTTTCAGGAATAATGCGAAATGGATCTTTAACCTGGGACATGGTTTTCTTCAGGATACCCCTTTTGAACATGCTAAATATGTAGTGGAATGGATCAAACGCACACACTGGTAAAAGGCTTCCGAGTCTCCCGGGTCCGGCCGTAAGCCGGACCGGAACGACAGGGAGCCTCAGGAATTCAGATCGTCAAAATCAACGCTGATGTAATCCCTGGACAGGACTTCCTCTTCTTCCGGATCAGAATCAGTCTCAACCGCTGATGCAGATTCGAAACGACCGTCCAATTCTTTTTCACGGTCTTCCATCGGTTGTTTTTCTTCAATAAAGTCGACAACTTCGGTCAGCCCTTCCATAAACTTTTCAAAATCTTCCTTGTAAAGGAAAATTTTGTGCTTTTCAAAATGGAATTTTCCATCCTGATCAAAACGCTTCTTACTCTCAGTAATCGTAAGGTAGTATTCCTCCTTTCGCGTGGCCTTTACATCGAAGAAATACGTTCGCTTGCCGGCTCTGACAGCCCTGGAGAAAATCTCCTGTCTGAATCTGCTGTCGAGTTCCTCATTCAATTCATCATGCTTGTCAATACCTTCCATCTTACACGTTTTAGGTTGTTTTGCATAGTTAAGTGTGTCAAAAATAAAAAATTATTTTTAATAATCAGCGAAGCTATTCATAAACAAATATTTGAATCAACTAAACAATTGATTATTTATGGCATATTGTAATATACCATAGCCTCCGGCATCAATTTTTCCAGCTCTGCAATTCTGCGCGAATCTACCGGATGCGTGCTCAAAAATTCCGGGGTTTCCGCTCCGCCATGTGCAGCCATGCGCTTCCAGAATGCCACGGTTTCCCGCGGATCGTATCCGGCCATGGCCATAAAGATCAGCCCCATTTCGTCGGCCTCCAGTTCGTGTCTTCGGGAAAAAGGCAGCGTAACCCCTAACTGGCTGCCCAGTCCGTAAGCGGAAGAGAACAGCGCCCGGGTCTGCCGGGGTTTCTGACGGAGTGCTTCCGTCAGGGCCATTCCCCCCATCTCCAGGACCATTGACTGGCTCATCCGTTCGTTTCCGTGACGGGCAACGGCATGGGCTATTTCATGGCCCATTACGACGGCTATTCCGGCATCGGTCTGGGCAATTGGAAGGATCCCCGTATAAAAGACCACCTTTCCCCCGGGCATACACCAGGCATTGGGCACATCGTTGTCTACCAAATTAAATTCCCAGTCAAAATTCTCAATATAGCCCGAAAAACCATTGTTGCTCAGATAAATTTCCACAGCCTGGGACACACGGGTTCCAACCCGTTTAATCTGCTGTACCTTAGCGGCATTTGAAGAAAGTTTATTTTCCTTCAGAAAGGAATCATAACTGGTCAGACTCAGCTCAACCATGGACGACTCGGGAAGCAGGCTCAACTGGCTTCTTCCGGTCAGCGGCACGGTGCTGCAGGAGAAGGATATAAAAATAGCGACCGCCAGTGCCCCCCCGATCAAAAAAGCTTTCTTCATCGTATTCCGGCATTATGGTTTCGCTTACGAAGTTAAAAAAAGTTTATCAGCAGTCCAGCCTTTTACGTGCCGCCAGCAGCGTGTTCTTCAGCAGAGAAACCCGGGTCATGGGTCCCACTCCCCCCGGCACCGGGGTAATATAGGAACACTTGGGAGCTACCTGCTCAAAATCCACATCGCCCTTTAGCTTCCATCCTGAACGGGTATGGTCCGATTTTACCCGGGTGGTCCCCACATCAATAACCACAGCCCCTTCCCGGACCATATCGCAAGTAACGAAGCCCGGGGAGCCAATGGCAGCAATAATGATATCGGCGCGGAAACAAAGGTCCCTGATGTTTTTGGTCCGGCTGTGCGCCACCGTAACCGTGGCATTCATCTCCTTCCGGGACATCAAAATGCTCATAGGACGTCCCACAATGTTGCTGCGACCAATCACCACACAATTCTTACCCGAAGTTTCAATGCCGTACCGTTTAATCAATTCCACAATCCCGTCAGGCGTAGCCGACACGAACGACGGCAGACCAATCGCCATACGTCCTACATTAACCGGATGAAAGCCGTCCACATCCTTGGCCGGATCAATGGCTTCAATCACCTTCTGCTCCGAAATATGAGCCGGAAGCGGAAGCTGCACAATAAAACCGTCCACTTCAACATTACAGTTCAGTTCATTTACCCGGGCAAGCAGCTCCTGCTCGGTAACGTCATCCTCACAGCGAATCAGGGAAGAGCGAAACCCCACTTCCTCACAGTCCTTGATCTTATAGGCCACATATGTTTCGCTGCCTCCGTCATGACCCACCAGAATGGCGGCCAGATGCGGCACCCGTTTCCCGTAAGCTTTTATTTTCCGTACTTCTTCTGCAATTTCTGCCTTAATTTCGGCAGCTGTCCTTTTTCCGTCAATTAACTGCATAGCTATTGTCTCTTCAAAACTTGTTATAAACGTTATCGTCTGCGCATGTTGC
>JBFWIL010000058.1:0-12906 GCA_050256015.1 Mangrovibacterium sp.
CCTTTGCCTATGCCTGTGATAAGAAAATGGCCCGTAAAGGATATCTGACCGTTGAGAAGGGATCGGTAACGGTAAACGGGGTGAGTCTGACCGTGGTTAACTCCAAAAAGAGGTCATTCCAGGTGGCCATTATTCCCTATACATACGAGCATACCAATTTTCACACCTTACGGGAAGGTACGCTGGTCAATATCGAATTCGATATAATCGGGAAATACCTGAGTAAACTGGCTCGTTTATGAAATGCCAATATCGGGGCAAATGCTATTCTTTTGAAAGTTTTTGCTTTCAGGAGTGAAAAACCAGGAGTGGCGTTTTTACGTGGAACACCATCTTCCGGGCGATGCTCGGATTGAAAATCCGGGTGATCATGTTTCTTTTGTGAGTGGTTAGCGACAGGATGTCAATGTTATTTTTTTCTATGTAATTTTCCAGGTCTTTCAGAATATCGGTTCCTTCTACAACAACACATTCGATCCGGGCATCCGGGTATTTGGCACGGATCAGATTTTTCATGCTTTCCAGCCGGATTTCAGTCCATTCTTTCCGGTCGGTTCCGCCGATATGCAGGCAGCAGACCCGGGCATTAAACGGCCGAAGCAAACCGAGCAGCTTTTCCAGGGAAATCAGATCTTTTTCATCGAAGTTGGTGGCATAAACCACTTTTTTCAGGGAAGCCAGGTTGAGCAGAGGGGCCTTTTCCGGGATGACCAGCACCGGAACATTCGATTTGTAAATGACCCCGGCGGTTGTGCTTCCCATAATGTCTGTTCTTTCCTTATCCGGCCCTTTGATGCCCATGACAATGAGCCGCGGCGGATGTTTCTCAGTGAAATAAAGAATATCGTCTTCCGGATAACCCATTTTGATGATGTGTTCCGATTCCACCTCTTCCCAGTTTTTTGCTCCGATGTAATTGGTCAGTTTAAGCAGGAATTCCTGAAAACCGGCATTGGCGTTTTCCTCTTTTTCCTTCATATGCTCGTACAAACCGGAATCAAAAGCCACCACATCCGAGTAAGGAATGGTAAAAAAGTCGGGTTGCGGGACAACATGATAAAAGATCATACGCGATTTCAGTTTCCGGGCGATCTCAAAGGCGAGCAATGCAGCTTTAAAGGAATAGCCGGAGAAATCGACGGGAACAAGCACGGTGTTCTCGGCTGTCTGTCTGGGTTTTCTCTTTTTCCCCAGTAACTCGTCCAGGATAGGGTAAGCACGTTTTATGTCCTTTTCCGGGATGATCACCTTTACTCCGGAAGCCACAGCGCCCTGGATCAGGTTAACATTTTCCAGCGAGCAGTCAATTCCTTCCGTCTTTAAGCGGGATCGCAGGATTTCCGCTTGGGAATAAGGCAGCAAGGCAATGGTAATGGGTTTCTCTTCCATAGTCGTTGTCTTTATAGAGAACCGGATCTATTTATTCATTCGAAAATAGGGATAATTAGGTTTCAGCCGACTGCAGTTTTCTTTGAACAAGCTGTTTTTAAGATTGTTTTCATAGTATAAATATGAAAGGGATGTTATCTTCGTTCAGGAAATAAGTATTCGCACAGATGGAAAAAACAGCTTTGATTACAGGGGCGGCCAGAAGAATTGGCAGGAGCATGGCTCTTCATCTGGCGGCCGGAGGATGGAGTCTTGCTTTGCATTACCACAGGTCAAACCGGCCGGCAGAACATTTGCAGGCTGAACTGCAGTTGAAGTATCCGGGGCAGGAGTTTGTGCTTTTCCAGTCGGACCTGCAAAATCCCTTTGCTGTGGAACAACTGGTTTCGGGTGTGTTGGAAGTCTTTGCCCGGCTGGATCTGCTTATTAACAATGCTGCTGTTTTTGAACCGGCTACTATCATGAAATCGCATTTTGAACTGCTGGACCGGCTGATGATGGTCAATTACCGGGCACCTTTTCTGCTGATACGCGATTTTGCCCGGCTGTCTGGTAAGGGTGTGATTATCAATATGGCGGATACGCGTATTACCACGAGTCAGTCGGATTATGCAGCCTACACTCTTTCGAAAAAAGCCTTGTGGGAGCTTACCAAAATGGCTGCGGTTGAGCTGGCTCCCGCTATCCGGGTGAATGCCATTGCGCCGGGAGTGACCCTTCCTCCTGAAGACAAAGATGATTCGTATCTCCGGAAGCTGGCCCGGAAAATTCCGATGCAGCGGCCGGGTGGACTCCAGCCCATCCTGCGGAGTCTGGATTATATTCTGGCTAACGATCATCTCACCGGACAGCTGCTGTTTTGTGACGGCGGACAAAATCTTTGTTAACAAATCTGTTATGGCAATCATACGAATAAAAAATCTTTTGCTCCGGACTTATATCGGATTCAATCCGGAAGAACTGGCAAATAAGCAGGATGTGATGATCAATCTGGAGATTGAAACCGAAATTCCGGATCAGGCCCTGGATATGGATGAGCCCGAAGGTATTTATGACTACAAAAAAATAACCAAGGAGATTATCCATTATGTACAGGAAGGTCGTTTTAAGTTGCTGGAGGTGCTGACATACCGGTTGCTGGAACTGATTATGGCAGACAGACGGGTTATCCGGGTCCGGGTGGAGGTGGATAAACCTCATGCACTTCGTTTTGCCAAATCGGTTTCCTTTGAGATGGAGGCACATCGTTAACAAGATGAACACCTGTATTATTGGCATCGGCTCTAATCTGAATCCGGAGAAAAATATACGTGAAGCCATTAACTTGCTGGGCAGGGAGGGGAAGCTTGTTGCCGTATCTTCCCTGGTGCATACCGATCCGCTGGGGATTACCGATCAGCCTGCATTTATTAACGGAGCCGTGAAAATGAAAACCACCATGGAGAAGGAAATTTTCCGTAAATACCTGAAAAAGCTGGAAGATCGCCTGGGACGCGACCGAAGCCAGCCTAAATTCGGTCCACGTTGTATTGACCTGGATATCGTGGTATGGAACGGACAGGTGGTCGATGAAGATTATTATACACGCGGTTTTCTCAGGGATGCCGCTGCCGAGCTGGGTTTTGTTACCTGAAAACGGAATCCGCCTGATGGATTTCCGGCGGCTTTATACTGACAAACGGTAACTGTTATCCGGTGGCCCGCAAAGAGTTATTTCCGGGCTCTGGAAAAAAAGTCCCGCTGGGCCTTAATCAGGTTAACATAATTCATCAGCAGGTTTTTTGTTTCGGTGATGATGTTGAAGAACAGGACTGAATTCCGGGTATTTACCTCCTTGTTTTTGATCCGTTTTATCTGGGCTTTTTCCAGGGTTGCCAGCTTGTTAATAAGTTCATCCCTGTAGCTGATAACCTCATCTATTTCTTCAAATCGCTCTTCTTTAACGATATACAGCGTTTTCCTCAAAAAGCTGTCCATATCCGAAAGAAAAATCTTTAGTTCTTTGATCTGAGCTGCAGTGAAAGGCTTGTGATTGTTTTCCATATGCTCGTGAAGCGGTTCGACCAGATAATTAAGAGAATGGTGAACTTCACGCAGGTAATCAACAAGCTGAACGTAAAAATGACCTATTTCCAGGGCATCCTGCTGTTGAAGGATTTCAATAACCCCGGAAATTTTGTTTTTGGTTTTTTTGGTCTTCCGGTTAAAGGTATCTTCCAGTTCACGTGCCTGCCGGATCTGGTTTCTGCTTTCTTTTATGAAACCTTCCAGGCTGTTGCAAAAAACCCTGGAAATCGTATTGACGGAATTTACCAGTTGTTTCTTCACCTTCTCCATAACTTTTTCCGTACCGTCGGTCTCTGCAATTCCTTCTTCTTCCTCCGTTTTTTTTGCTTCGGATTTTCTGCGGAAAATAACCTGGGTCCGTATAACCAGGAAGATGGCCAGTCCTATAAAGGCAAAAACAATAAAGGTACCGCCGATTGAGATGATGGATGAAATAACGGCGGCCATGCTGAAAGCTACCAGGGCGGTCAGGAACCAGCCGCCTACCACCGCAAATACTCCGGAGATGCGGTATACGGCACTGTCGCGTCCCCAGGCCCGGTCGGACAGAGAGGTGCCCATGGCTACCATGAAGGTGACGTATGTAGTGGAGAGAGGTAATTTCAGGGAGGTGCCCACGGAAATAAGAATACCGGAGACAATCAGATTAACCGATGCTCGGATGGTGTCGAAAGAAGGCCTGTCTTCCCCGTTTTTCTGGGGAGCCGGGGGAATGGCGTCAAAACGGGAGTCGATAGACTGAAGCAGCCGTTCGGGCAAAACCCTGCGAATCTGTTTGCTGATCCGGATGGTATTGCGAACCAGGTGACGGGAAAGTTTTGAAGAGCCAAAACGCTCTTCTCCTTCCGACTGGCGAGACAGGTCTACTGTGGTGGCTACCACGCTGCGAGCCTTACGTGAGGAGATCAGGGTTACCACCATGATCAGACCGGCTATCATCAGCATATATTCAGGGGTATCTACCGTTCCTTTCAGTATTTCCATGCTGAAAGCGTCAGGTGATCCTGCACCTCCCGATACCCAGGCTTGAAACGACTGGTATCCGGCCATGGGAACCCCGATGAAATTGACCAGGTCATTTCCAGCAAAAGCCATGGCCAGGCCGAAAGTCCCAACGAGAACAATTACCTTCGGAATGTCAATTTTAAATAACCAGTAAAGCAGTTGCAGGATAATGGTCCATCCCAAAAAACTGATCAGCAGAATCACATCCAGATGAGCTTTCATCCAGTCGATTTGTTCGGGAGAAACAAAAGTGGTGTCTTTCAGCCCTTTGATAATCAGGAAATAAGTCATGGCGGCAATGCACATTCCGCCAAAGATGGAACCAAAGTATTTCAGGGTTTTATTTAGCCGGAAGGAGAAAGCAATCCGGGCAACATACTGGATAATGGCCCCGACGATAAACGCGACAACGACGGAGATGAGGATTCCCGAGATGATAGCCAGTGCTTTTTCGCTGTTGATGTAACGGGACAACTCACTCAGGCTGTGTCCGGCCTGTATGATTTTGACCATAGAAGCTGCCACTGCGGCTCCGAGCAATTCAAATACCAGGGATACGGTTGTTGAAGTGGGCAGCCCGAAAGTGTTGAACAGATCCAGCAGTATGATATCGGAAAGCATGACGGCCAGAAAAATGATCATGATTTCTGAAAAGACAAACATATCGGGATGAAAGATGCCTTTTCGGGCTACTTCCATCATGCCGGAGGAAAAGGTTGCTCCGATAAGGATACCTAGGCTGGCTACCGTGAAAATCATCCATTTTGGTGCGGCTTTCGATCCGATTGCGGAATTCAGGAAGTTGACCGCGTCGTTACTTACTCCTACCACCAGATCGGATATGGCCAGAGCAAACAAGACTACAACAAGGACCAGGTAGTATTGTTCCATTACATCAGATTAATTGACGGCGCAAAAATAGGGCCAAATAAGGGGAGGAAGGGAATTTGAAAATTAAATTAATGTTAACTGAATGTAAAATAAATATTAAATCCGGAAATCCTCTTATTTTATTTTATTTTTGACCCCAAATAGGTGGAGATGAAATCTTATCCTGTAAAACGACTGGCATTTTTTATTGCACTGGTTATAACCCTGATCAGTTTGTTGTTTATTTGCTTGTATGTCTGGGTGGGCCAACCGTTGTACATCAGCCTTTCCCTGATTGTCTTTTTTTTTGTTATTCAGTATTTTGCAGTGATCTTTATCCTGCATAAATACATCAACCAAAAACTTGAGCCGATTTATAAAATTATTCGGAGCAAACCGGATCAGGACAATCCGGTGGTTAGGGATAAAAAAGGGAATATTATTTTCGATACCCATCTGGAGGTAGAAGAATGGGCCAGGAATCAGACCCGGGAAATTTCCCGCTTAAAAGATCTGGAACGGTATCGTAAGGAATTTGTAGGGAATGTGTCGCACGAGCTGAAAACTCCGATTTTCAATATTCAGGGTTATATTCTTACCCTTCTTGAGGGGGGTATGGATGATCCGAAAATAAACAAGCTTTATCTGAAACGTACGGAGAAAAGCATTGACCGGATGATTTCCATTGTGGAAGACCTTGAGGCCATTACCAAACTGGAATCGGGCGAACTGAAGCTGCGCATGGAAAATTTCGATCTGATTCGTCTGGTTGACGATGTGTTTGAAATGGAGATGATGCTGGCTTCCGAGCGGAACATACGACTGCTGATCGACCGTCCGAACCGTGCGGTAAATGTGAAGGCCGACCGGAAGCGGATCACGGAGTTGATGACCAATCTGGTAACCAATGCCGTTAAATATGGCCGGAAAAGCGGTTTTGTAAAAGTTTCTTTTTACGATCTGAAAGATACGATCATGGTGGAGGTGGCGGATAACGGCATCGGTGTGGAGGAGAAAGACCTGATCCGCATTTTTGAGCGTTTTTACCGGGCAGACAAATCGCGTTCGCGTGAACAGGGAGGGACCGGACTCGGACTGTCGATTGTCAAGCACATCATCGAAGCCCACAAGCAGACCATTAATGTTAAATCGGAGGTTGATGTGGGAACGACTTTTACCTTTACCCTTGAAAAAGCAAAATGAAAGTGGTAAATTTCCAGCGTATATTAATACTTATTTTATGAGCGAAGAGAAATACAAGATTCTGCTGGTTGACGATGAAGTGGATATTCTCGAATTTATTAGTTATAATCTTGAGAAGGAGGGATTTAAGGTGTATACTGCCCAAAACGGGGAGGAAGCCATCCGGATAGCCGGGAAGAAGGTTCCCCATCTGATTATTCTGGATGTAATGATGCCCGAAATGGATGGAATTGCCGCCTGTGAGGAACTTCGGAAAATTCCTGCCCTGCAGACTTGTATCATCGCTTTTCTCACAGCACGCGGGGAGGATTATTCCCAGATTGCCGGCTTTGAAGCAGGTGCTGACGACTACATTACCAAACCCATCCGGCCCAAAGTATTGGTTAGTAGGGTAAAAGCTTTGCTTAAGCGGACCGGCGGAGGATCAGGGACAGCGGCAGCTTTGGCTGTTGATGCCGGTAATATGCTGACTATCGGCGATCTGGTAATTGATAAGGAGCGTTATCTTATTAAAAAGAAAGGGGAGGAGATGATCCTTCCGCGCAAGGAATTTGAACTGCTTTCCCTGCTGGTTTCCAAAGCCGGCAAGGTTTTTACGCGGGAAGAAATTTATTCTTCCGTGTGGGGAGAAAATGTGGTGGTGGGTGATCGTACCATTGATGTTCACATTCGCAAGCTTCGGGAAAAGATTGGGAACAACCATATCCGCACCCTTAAGGGGATAGGTTATAAATTTGTGGAATAGAATACAAAATTACTAGATGTAATTTATGATCAGGTAATTTACACTGAATCCGATGAAAAATCCTGCGTAGACCTGCAGGGGGTTGTGTCGTTTCAGAACCAGACGGGCGGTTCCCAGAAGTCCGGCAATACCGACCAGTCCGGTCAGCAGCAGAGAGCTGTTTAGCTGCAGACGCAGCGACAGGGCAATTACCGCGCCGGTCAGTCCGCCTATGGCGGCCATGTGGATGCTTATTTTCCAGCGGATAGAAATGATCATCATCAGCAGAACAATCAGTATGGATGAGATAAGGAACAGCCTGTATACCGGATAGACTTCCAGTTTTCCCAGCAAGATATAGCCCAGGTAGTAGAAAAGGGTACTGACCAGCAGCGGGATGATGCGGTCCTGGCTTTTGCTGAGATCCGTTTTCTTCAGCGGGTTGAGGCGAAGCAGGGCCAGACTGGTCAGAGGGAGGAGAAAAGTGCTTAGGAAGACGACCAACAAGATTGTCTGTTTTGCCCGGAATGGAAGCAGGGCAAAATAAAATCCGGAATTCATCAGCAGCAGAAAAGCCAGTGTAGGTATAATCAGCGGATGAAATAGAATAGAGATTCCGTAGGCGATGTGTCTCTGTGCATTATATACTCGTACTCGTTTCATCTGTGGGCATTTCTTTATCGGTTTTTTCAACAGGTTAAAGTTCCTTTCTTAGCCGTGCAACCGGAATCCCGAGTTGTTCCCGGTATTTGGCAACAGTGCGCCTGGCAATGGGATAGGATTTTTCCTTCAGTATTCCGGCCAGCCGGTCGTCGGTCAGCGGCCGGTGCTTGTCTTCCGCGGCAACGCATTCTTCCAGGATTTTTTTGATCTCCCGGGTGGAGACCTCTTCACCGGTGTCTTTTTGTATGCCTTCGGAAAAAAAATATTTCAGCGGAAAAATCCCGAAATGGGTTTGGATGTATTTGCTGTTCGATACTCTGGAAATAGTCGAAATATCCAGTCCGGTACGGTCGGCGATATCTTTCAGAATCATGGGTCTGAGCCTGGTTTCGTCTCCGTCTTGAAAATATTCCTTCTGGAAGTTGATGATCTCGGACATGGTCAGCATCAGCGTGTGTTGCCTTTGCCGGATGGCATCGATAAACCATTTGGCCGAATCCAGTTTCTGCTTGACAAACAACAGGGCTTCTTTCTGATCCCTGGAGATATTCTTCCGGTTTTCATGGAACGAGCGCATCATGCCCAGGTAGGTGTTGTTCATTTTCAGTTCGGGAACATTCCGCTGATTCAAAGAAAGCTGCAGTTCGCCGTCATTGTTCTCAAGTATAAAATCGGGTACAATAACCTGGTTGGATTTGTTTAAGGGGGTGTTATTCGAGCTTCCGGGTTTGGGATTCAGTTTCAGAATTTCGGAAATGGCCTGTTTCAGTTTTTCTTCGTCAATTTCATATTTACGCAGAATTTTATCATAATGTTTTCTGGTAAATTCTTCAAAATTGTCCTGCAGGATTTTGACCGCCAGCTTTAGTGCAGGGCTTTCTTTCTTTCTCTGTAGTTGCAAAAGCAGGCATTCCTGCAGGTTACGTGCTCCGATTCCGGCAGGGTCAAAATCCTGAATGACTTTAAGAATTTTTTCCAGTTCGGTTTCGCAGACGTTCATATTATGTGAAAAGGCCAGATCATCACTGATTGACAACAGGTCACGGCGCAGGTAACCGTCTTCGTCAATATTTCCGATAAGGTATTCTGCAAGTTTTTTTTGCTGTTCTGTCAGGCTGACAAGGTTGAGTTGTTCCTGCATGGACTCGTAAAAACTGATTCCGGCAGAGAAGGGCAAATCGACCTGCTTGTCATCTCTGGAATAATTATTTGCTGAAAGCCTGTATTCTGGAATATCATCATCCTCCAGGTAGTCTTCCAGGCTGAATTCTTCATTATCAGTATCCTGTGCCGGTTGTTCTTCCGTTATTCCTTCTTCATCCGGGGAAGTTTCTGCCATTTCCAGCACCGGATTTTCCTCCAGTTCCTTTTTAATGCGCTGCTCCAACTGTACAGCAGGAATTTCCAGAAGCTTGATCACCTGTATTTGCTGGGGCGAAAGCTTCTGTAACAGTTTCTGCTGTAAGCTGAGTTTCTGCGAAGGCATCGTCTTGCTGTTTACCCAAAGATAATATTATTCCGTTTAAAATTCTGCACTTTTGGGGGTGCGGGGAAAAGCAATCACATCGCGGATGTTCCCCATGCCGGTTACAAAAAGGATAAACCTTTCAAAGCCCAGGCCGAATCCGGAATGGGGTACGGAGCCAAACCTGCGGGTATCCAGGTACCACCACATTTCGCCGGAGGGTATGTTCAGCTCTTTCATGCGTGCAGTCAGCTTGTCGTAATCGGCTTCCCTTTCCGATCCTCCGATAATTTCTCCGATCTGGGGGAAAAGCACATCCATGGCTGCCACCGTCTTGCCGTCTTTATTTTGCTTCATGTAAAAGGCCTTGATCTCTTTCGGATAATCGATCAGGATCACCGGCTTCTGAAAGTGTTTTTCCACCAGGTAGCGTTCATGTTCGCTTTGCAGGTCAACGCCCCATTCCACCGGGAACTGGAATTTTCCCTTTTTATGAGCCTTGGATTTTTTCAGGATGTCTATTGCCTCAGTGTAGCTGCAGCGTACAAAATCATTGTTACATACAAACTGCAGTTTCTCGAGCAGTTCCATGGAGCGCTGGTCGGCAGGCTTGTTTTTTTCTTCCTGCTGCATACGGTTGCTCAAAAATTTCAGATCGTCCATGCAGTTTTTCAGGGCATAGCCAATGAGGTATTTCAGGAATTCTTCGGCCAGATCCATGTTGTCTTCCAGCTCATAAAAGGCCATCTCGGGTTCGATCATCCAGAATTCGGACAGATGCCGGGTAGTGTTTGAATTTTCTGCCCGGAAAGTAGGGCCGAAGGTGTATATTTCTCCAAGTGCGGTAGCCCCGAGTTCCCCTTCCAGCTGGCCTGATACGGTTAAGTTGGTGGAGCGGCCGAAAAAGTCCTGTGCAAAGTCTACTTCCCCGTCTTCTGTCAGCGGGGGATTTTGTGCGGGCAGGGTGGACACCCGAAACATTTGTCCGGCTCCTTCGGCGTCGGAAGCCGTGATGATTGGTGTGTGGAGGTAATAAAACCCCTTGTCATTAAAAAATTTATGAATGGCGTAGGCTATGGCATGACGAATACGGAATACGGCTCCGAAGGTGGTTGTCCGAAAGCGCAGATGGGCATTTTCCCTCAGAAATTCCAAACTGTGTTTTTTGGGCTGGATCGGGTATTTTTCGGGATCGGCTTTGCCGTAGATTTGGATCTGTGTGGCATGCAACTCAACCGATTGTTCGCTTCCCGGCGATTCTACCAGCTTCCCTTTTACGGACAGGGAGGTGCTGGTGTTGATATCTTTCAGGAAATCTTCTCCAAAGGTATCTACTTCTGCCACCACCTGCAGGTTATGAATGGTCGATCCGTCGTTTAGGGCAATGAAGCTGACGTTCTTGCTGCCTCTTTTGGTCCTGACCCAGCCTTTCACCAGGGCCTCCCGGCCCACTTTCCCGGAGATCAGGATTTCCTTAATTTTCTCGCGTTTCATGTACTCTAATTTATTTTTGCAATTTGTGCCAATTGCCGGTTCCCCTCTGATTTTTTGACGGAAAACCGATCAGCAAAAGTACATTTTTCTGTTTATCCCGTCAAATTACCCTGCTGAAAATAAAATGCGGCTGAATGGCGGATACACAGCTGTTCTGTATCCATTTTCCGGATTTCGGATTCGGAAAGATAAGTTTGCCTGAATTTTACTACCTGGGAGCGTCATAAGTCTTGTCCTTTTTCGACTGCATAGCGTGGCTGAGATGAAAATTAACGGCGTTATTATTAACTAATCATTTGTTTTCTTGTAATTTTGTTACCTTTTCTTTATTTGTTCAGCTATGAATTATCAGGGAAATATCATGAAAATGCGTACCGAACCGGCTGAGCCGGTACGCTATTTTTTGCCCGTCGGCAATCAGGAGGTGGACATGAATACCCTGCTGGGCAAACAGATCCGGTTTCGTTTTGACGGGCAGATCAACTGTACAGTTTGCGGAAGGCGAACCAGGACTTCCTTTGGTCAGGGATTCTGCTTCTCCTGCTTTAAAACGGCTCCTCAGGCCGATGATTCGGTGATGCATCCCGAATTGTCCCTGGCCCAGTTTGGCATCAGCCGGAACAGGGAATGGTCGGAGGCCAACGATTTGATCGATCATTATGTTTATCTTGCGGTCTCCGGTGATGTGAAAGTGGGGGTTACCCGGAGCCATCAGGTGGCAGTCCGGTGGATTGACCAGGGCGCCAGTTATGCCGTTCGGTTGGCTAAAACGCCCAACCGGCATATTGCCGGAGTGATCGAAGTATTTTTGAAAAAATATTATGCCGACAAGACCAACTGGAGGGATATGCTTCGCAATAAGATTAATGAGAACATCGATTTGCAGGCGGAACGGAACCGGGCTATAGGTCTGCTTCCGGCTGAATTGCAGCAATATGCCTGTGCTGATCCTAAAATTGTCTGCCTGAGTTATCCCGTGCTGGAATATCCGGTCAAAGTAAGCAGTTTGAACTTTGATAAGCAGCCGCAGATTGGGGGAGTGCTGTTCGGCATTAGGGGGCAGTACCTGATTTTCGAAAAAGGCAGGGTGTTAAATATTCGCCGGCATAACGGCTATTGGCTGAACATGGCTGTAGAAAGTTGAAAGACGCATATAAGAAAGGAAAAATTTTCCCGGGTCCTTTGGCCAAGGGATTTGATTATTCTGCGATTTTTTTTGTTATTTTAGGGTTTTTGAAAAAACAGGGCGACAAATAATTATTATTATGAAAAAAATAGATTGGAAAAGCTTAGGCTTTGGATACAGGAAAACGAACCTGAATGTCCGTTGTATATGTAAAGATGGACAATGGGGGCCGCTTGAGCTCAGCGATTCTGAATATCTTTCCCTTCATATGGCAGCTACCTGTTTGCATTATGGTCAGGAGGCCTTTGAAGGACTGAAGGCTTTCCGGGGAAAAGACGGTAAAGTACGCGTTTTTCGCATGGATGAAAATGCCAAGCGGTTGCAGTCGTCCTGTGACGGTATTCTGATGTCTCAACTGCCTGTTGAATTGTTTGAAGAAGCCGTGCGGTTGGTTGTGAACCGGAATATGGAGTTTGTTCCTCCGTATGGGTCTGGTTCTTCGCTTTATATTCGTCCGCTGCTGATTGGTACGGGACCGGAAATCGGAGTTAAGCCGGCCAGGGAATACATGTTCATTGTTTTTGTTATGCCGGTCGGACCGTACTATCCGCAGGGGTTTAAGCCTACCGATGTGATTATCATGCGGCAGTATGACCGGGTTGCTCCGCAGGGAACAGGACGGTACAAAATCGGAGGAAACTATGCTGCCAGTCTGGTTGCCGGGGAAAAAGCCAAGAAAGAAGGATATTCTGCTATTTTATACCTGGATGCCAGGGAAAAAAAGTATATTGATGAAAGCGGGGCGGCCAACTTCTTTGGCGTCAAAAACAATACCTATGTAACTCCGAAGTCGGATTCTGTTTTACCCTCGATTACAAACATGAGTATCATGCAGATTGC
>JBFWIL010000059.1:0-12829 GCA_050256015.1 Mangrovibacterium sp.
TCGTTGAAGGAAAAAAAACGTCCGAAGGGGAGGATGGCCTGTAAACATTCAATGGCCAGGCTAAATAAGAAAACAGCCAGCAGGTAAGCTGTTTGTTTTTTCATTCCCGGATCGGAAACCGTAATGAGGGTGAACAGGGAAAAGATAAAATACAGCCCGAAATGGACCAGCTTGTCCAGATGGGGAATGCCTTCAACCTGTGGAAGCTCTTGCTGGGGAAGCAGGCAAAGCAGGGTAATGAAAAGAAGCCACAACAGGGTGAGTGCCCTGAAGACCGGATGATGTTTCCGGGCTGTCTGATAAAGGTTTTTAATGGTCATAACCGGGGTCTTGGCTGGTGAATGCTTTTAAAAATTCTTTGATGCGTTGTTCCTCTTTCTTGCTGCATATCAGCAGGCTGTCGTTTGCCTCGACTATGATATAGTCGTTTAATCCCTGAATAACCACCTGCTTCCCGGCGGCAACGTAGACGATGTTGTTGCTGCTTTCGTAAAAATGTGATTTTACTGCGGATACGGCATTTCCTGCTTTCGTTTTTGCCGATTTTTCCCAGACAGCACTCCATGTTCCCAGATCCGACCAGTCGAAGCTGACTTTCTGCACAAACAGCTTTTCCGCCTTTTCCAGTATGCTGTAGTCAATGGAGATGTTTTCGCAGTCGGGGTATATCCGGTTAATGTAGTTTTGTTCTTCCGGCGTGTCGTAGAATGGAAGTCCGCCTTTAAAGGCAGCTGAGATTGCGGGTGCGTATTTCCGGAAAGCATGAAGTATGGTTTCCGCAGACCAGATGAAAATGCCGGAGTTCCAGAGAAACCGTCCGTCAGCAAGGTAGCTTTGTGCTGTGTTCAGATCGGGTTTCTCCCTGAAGCATTCCACGGAAGTGATTTCTTCTTCCTTATTTTTCATCTGGATATAGCCGTAACCGGTTTCGGGCCTGCGGGGCTGAATGCCAAGCGTTAGCAAAGCCTTCTGTGAGCGCGAGAACTCCAGTCCCTGCCTGATGGAACGTTCAAATTTGCCGCGGTCTGCAATCAGATGGTCTGCCGGACTGACCACGATCAGGGCGTTCTTGTTCTGTTTCCATATTTTGTAACTGGCATAGGCAATGCAGGGAGCGGTATTACGAATGCAGGGTTCTGCAAGGATATTCCGGGCTTCCAGTTCCGGACATTGGGCTTTAACCGTACCGGTGTATTTTTCTGCAGTCACAACTATCATATGATCCGGAGCACACAGGTTTTGGAAACGGTCAATGGTTTGCTGAAAAAGCGTGCGTCCGGTTCCCAGCATGTCCAGAAACTGCTTGGGTTTTTCTTCCGTGCTGACCGGCCAGAAACGGCTGCCAATGCCTCCTGCCATGACAATCAGGTAAATAGCTTCTTCCATGTGTTTTTGATTAAGGTTTATTGCAGTCCGCTTAGAAACCAGTTGTACAGAAGCGGAACACCCTGTTCCAGGTTCAGCCTGTGCTTCCAACCCAGCTTGTTCAGTTTTCCCGGATCGGTGAGCTTGCGCATGGTCCCGTCGGGTTTGGACGGATCAAAGCAGAGTTCACCCCGGTAGCCGATGGTTTTTTTTATGAGTCGGGCCAACCCTCCAATGCTGATCTCTTCACCGGTCCCGATGTTGATGTGGGTATTGCGAATTTCCTGCTGACCCGGACTGAATAACTCTCTGAAATTGATGTGCTCCATTACGAAGATGCAGGCATCGGCCATATCTTCACTCCAAAGGAATTCACGCAAAGGTTTGCCTGAGCCCCAGATGTCTACTGCTGCAGTTTTATTATTTATAAGCCGGATGCCATGTTTTTGCAGCATATCCAGAATTTGCCGGCGGTCTGATTTTCCCGTAAGCCCTTCCACCGGCCTTCGGTTCAGGTCCTTGCAGATGAGTTCCCAGTTGTTGTTTTCCAGGCATTTCCCCAGATGAATCTTTCGCATCAGGGCTGGGAGCACATGTGATTTTTCCAGGTCGAAGTTGTCGT
This sequence comes from Mangrovibacterium sp., assembly GCA_050256015.1. Taxonomy (GTDB): domain Bacteria; phylum Bacteroidota; class Bacteroidia; order Bacteroidales; family Prolixibacteraceae; genus JBFWIL01. The sequence continues at coordinate 1,988 of JBFWIL010000059.1, forward strand.
TGGGGCCGTATAGGTTGGTGGGCATGACCGAAAGGAAATTGGTGCCGTACTGCAGGTTATAACTTTCGCACATTTTGATTCCGGTAATCTTGGCAATGGCGTAGGGCTCGTTGGTATATTCCAGCGGTGAGCTCAGCAGGCAGTCTTCGGACATGGGCTGGGGAGCTTCCCCTGGATAGATGCAGGTGCTGCCGAGAAAAAGCAGTTTCTTCACCCCGTTCTTCCAGGCCTGATGGATCACGTTGCCCTGGATCATCAGATTCTCATAAATAAACTGCCCCCTGTAAGTAGAGTTGGCCATTATTCCGCCCACCCGGGCTGCTGCCAGAAAAACGCAGTCCGGTTTTTCCCGGGAAAAAAAGTCTGCTACGGCATCCTGATCCGTCAGGTCCAGTTCCTGATGTGTTTTGAGCAGCAAGCGTTCATAACCCCTGCGTTTTAACTCCATGCAGATGGCCGATCCAACCAGTCCCCGGTGTCCGGCAACGAAAATCTTATCTGTCTTTTTCATGTTATTTTATTTGATTTTCTCCGGAATTTTTCATCCGGGGAATGGAGCAGCAAGTTACAAATTGTTAACAGGAAATCAATGTCCATGCCGGAGTCATGGGCCGGAAACCGGCGATATTCCATGTCAATTTCCTGCATGTCAGATCCAGTTATAGTGAACCATGCGACTGGCAATCAGCAGGGTGATCAGTACCGTGACAGAAAAGACGAGGAAAATATACCAGAACTCTTTTTCCTTCAGATGGATTTCCGTCAGCTTGGGTGTACTTAACGTCAGATAATTGCATTCCAGCAGTACCAGCAGTTTGAAGCAGCCATAGCCTACCAGGAGACCAAAAAGCATGCCTGCCAGGAGGTCTCCCGGATAATGCAGACCGAGGTAAATCCGGGTGTAACTAATCATGCACGCCCAAAAAAAGATCAACAGGCTATATCTGCGGTTCCGGAACAGCAGGGCGGTGAACATCGCTGTAGCAAAGCTGTTGGACGCATGAGACGAAAAGAATCCGTATGTACCTCCCTGGGTCACCACATGATGAACCAGCTGGCTGATGCCGGGATCGTGTGTGGGCCGCAGCCGTTGTACCGTATCCTTAACCAGACCGCTCATCTGGTCGCTGATAAGGATGGACAGAGCCAGTAAAAATATGATAACCAGGGCTTTTGACCGGTATCTTTTCAGGATAAACCAGATGATTGACAGGTAAAACAACATCCAGATTCCGGTTCCTGTAAAAAACACCATGGTTGCATCCCAAAAGGGATTGTGCTGTCCGTTCAGGCTTAAAAACAGGGATTTGTCAAGGCTTAGGATAGAGTCAAACAGTCTGTTCATGAAGGATTCAGAATTTGCCAGATTTTGTCTTTTAGTTTGCTGATACCCGTTCCGGTGACCGAAGATATAAAATCGTGCGGAATATCGTGCAATTCCAGGCTGATTTCCTTTTGCAATTCGTCGTCCAGAAAATCGGATTTACTGATTACCAGGAATCGTTCTTTGTCGAGCAGTTCCGGGTTGTATTTTTCCAGCTCATCCAGCAGGATCTGGTATTCGCCGCGGTAGTCTTTGCTGTCGGCAGGTACCAGGAACAACAGCATGGCATTCCGTTCAATGTGTCTTAGAAAACGCAGTCCAAGTCCTTTTCCCCGATGGGCTCCTTCAATGATGCCGGGAATGTCGGCCATGACAAAGGACTGTTGTTTCCGGTAAGAGACAATGCCCAGGTTCGGGACCAGGGTGGTGAACGGATAATCGGCTATTTGGGGTTTGGCTGCAGAAACCACGGAAAGCAGGGTTGATTTTCCGGCGCTGGGGAAGCCCACCAGTCCGACATCTGCCAGTACCTTCAACTCCAGGATCTTCCATCCTTCCTCGCCGGGTTCGCCAGGCTGGGCATAACGGGGCGTCTGGTTGGTGGCCGACTTGAAATGCATGTTGCCCAGTCCGCCCCTTCCTCCTTTGACCAGAATCCGGCTTTCGCCGTCACGGGTAATTTCAAACAGGAATTCACCTGTTTCAGCATCTTTGGCAACAGTTCCCAGGGGTACTTCAATGACCATGCCTTTGCCGTCGGCTCCGAAACTTCCCCGGGCGCCGCCAGCTTCTCCGTGTCCGGCAAACAGATGCCGCCGGTAGCGAAGGTGAAGCAGGGTCCACATTTGAGAATTTCCTTTTACAATCACATGACCGCCACTTCCTCCATCTCCTCCGTCAGGTCCTCCCTTGGGAACAAATTTCTCGCGCCGCAGGTGGGCAGATCCGGGTCCCCCGTTTCCCGAGCGGCAAAAAATCTTTACGTAATCGACGAAATTGGTTTCAGCCATATGTTGTCCGTGTTGGGTTGGTGCAAGATAAATAAAAAAGACGAATGTATCCGGTACATTCGTCTGTGATTCCGTGTATACTGCTTTAAAGAGAAGAAACCGTATTGTTTAAACGCCAGGCAATTTTATCTATGGTCCCCATGCCGTTTACACTGAATAATTTGTTCTGGGCGGCGTAATAATCTTTCAGCGGGGCGGTTTTTTTCTGATATACATTAATCCGGTTTTCGATGACACTCATGTTTTGATCATCCTCCCTGCCCGAGGTCTTCCCCCTGGTTAACAGCCGGCTTACCAGCTCTTGTTTTTCCACTTCCAGGGACAGCATGCCCGAAACCGGGGTGTTGTTCTCGTTCAGTAACTGGTCCAGGGTTTCTGCCTGGGCTACGGTGCGCGGAAAACCGTCAAAAATAAAACCTTTGGCTGTTTTGTTGGCATCCAGTTTATTTTTGATCATTCCGATCACGACCGAATCGGGGACAAGCTCTCCCTTGTTCATAAAGTTCCTGGCCTTTATACCCAGCGGGGTGGAGGCAGCAATTTCACTGCGGAGCAGGTCACCGGTTGAGAGGTGAATCAATCCGAAATGCTGAATCAGGAATTCTGCCTGGGTTCCTTTTCCCGCCCCCGGAGGTCCAAAAAGTACAATGTTTAACATGTGTTTGTAGTTTGTTGAAATGGTTGATTCGTATTCGCAGTTTATCAGGCTTGAACCACCCGGTATATATCGATCAGGTTGCGTCCTCTTCCTTCGTAGTCGAGGCCGTATCCCACAATAAAATCATTTGGAATTTCGAGTCCCACATAATCCAGCTTTACTTTCCGGATCAGTGCGTCTGGTTTTAAGAGTAGGGAGGCAACCTGAACTTCCGCCGGATTCTTGGCCCGGATTTGTCCGATTGTTTTTTCAATGGTTATCCCAGTGTCGACAATATCCTCCAGAATAACTACGGTCCTGCCGCTCAGATCTTCGTTCAGGCCAATCAGCTCCCGGACCTCTCCTGAGGAACGGGTTCCGGAGTAAGATGCCAGTTTTACAAAGGAAATTTCCGCATCAAGCAGGCTGATCCGCTTGAATATCTCGGCCGCAAACATGAACGAACCGTTCAGTATACAGAGGAACAACGGATTTTTTCCCTCCAGTGTTTCATTCATTTCTTCGGCAATCCGTTCGACTACAGAGCGTATTTTCTCGTAGGGGATGAACAATTCGAATTCTTTGTCAACAATCGTAATATTAGCCATGATCTGTAATTTTAGCAGGGTCTTGTATTGGGATCCGGTTTGTTTTTATAAATTCCGGAAATTGAATTATTTTAGCTTCGATTTTTAAAAGATGCAAAGTAACAAAAAATAATTGCTCGGCTGAACCCAGTACGGGCTTAAATTTTCAAAAAAGTATGGAAGCCAGGGTTAGCATTATTATGGGAAGCACTTCTGACCTGGAGGTGATGGAAGGAGCAGCAAGAGTGCTGGATGAGTTTGAAATTCCCTTTGAGATCAATGCTTTGTCGGCACACCGGACCCCGGATGCCGTGGAGCAATTTGCCCGGGAGGCCGAAGGAAAGGGAATTAGGGTTATTATTGCCGGTGCCGGTATGGCAGCCCATTTGCCGGGAGTGATCGCTGCGATGACTCCCCTACCCGTAATCGGGGTACCGATCCGGGCGGGCATGGAGGGGCTGGATGCCCTGTTGGCTATAGTGCAGATGCCTCCCGGAATTCCTGTGGCCACTGTGGCCGTTAACGGGGCGTACAATGCCGGAATTCTTGCTGTGCAGATGCTTTCGCTGGGAGATGAAGCTGTACGGGAAAAGTTGGTTCAGTTCAAGCAGAACCTTAGAAACAAGATTGTTCAAGCCAACAGGGATCTGTCCGAAGTTCGCTATCGGTATAAAACCAATTAATTGATTTCAAGTGTACTTATTCTCATATTCCGGGTGAAAAAACCATGCAGGAATAGGGTGAGTCTTTGTAAAAAAGCGTAATTTGTACTGACTTTTGTGCGATTTAAGGGTGGAACGAAAGGTTTATCCTTGGCGTATGAAGGGTTATGTATATTTTTTGCCGGGGGGTTCCTTGTCCGCAAAAACAGGATTCTTCCGTTACAGGCAGCTGAGAAAAATCGTCCGGAATATTAAAGGGCTGTTGGTTGTCCCTTTTTTTTTCACCGATATTGGAGAAGCATTGTCCCAGGCGGAACCTCTGCCTTCAGGAGCCGGACTGGAATTGTTGCTGGAGGATTATCTGGCCGGTAATGAGTCCGGAAATACGGAGCAGCTGCTGCAGGAGTTGCAGTATGTGCTGGATCGTCCACTCGATATTAACCGGGCCGGGGAAGCAGACCTGGCTGTACTTCCGTTTCTGAGTCCCGTTCAGATCCGTTCCCTGATCCGCTACAGGAAACAGTTTGGTGCGGTTTTCTCTGCTGCCGAGCTGGTGGCGGTACCCGGTTTTGATGAGCAACTGGCCAAACTAACAGGTATGTTTGTGCAGTTTGGGTCGGGGAGCAGGTCTGTCTTACGCATGGGAGGAGGGCGGACCGAACTGTTGTTTCGCTGGGGACGTCTGCTGGAAAAACAGGCTGCTTACCGGGATCCTGTAAAATATGAAGGTTCTCCCGACCGGTTTTATCTGCGCGGCCGTTATACGTCTTCCCGTATAGAGGCCGGCTTTACCGGGGAGAAGGATCCAGGGGAAAGCTTTTTCAGCGGGACTAATTCCGGAAGATTTGACTTTTACAGCGGTTATTTGCGGTTTACGGGAAGCAGTGGCAAACAGACAGCCATATTGGGTGATTATGTCGTGCAGTTTGGGCAAGGGCTTGCAGCCTGGCAGGGGTTTTCCCTGGGCAAGTCGGCTGATGTATGCCGTGTTGCGAATTTCCGGACTGGAATAAAACCCCACACTTCTGCCGAGGAAAATAATTTTATGCGGGGCTTTGCAGCCTGTTTCCAATGGCGGACTTTCCGGTTTAGTCCTTTCTTCTCCTGGCATCATGTGGATGCCAATCTGGATGAGCAGGAGGGGCGGAAAGTGGTTACCAACCTGCAGTCCGGTGGCTACCATCGTACGGAAGGAGAACGGTTTGACAAACATGCTGAGGGAGTTATGACTACAGGAGGGAACATGGCCTATGAGGGAGAACGCCTGGCTCTCGGACTTACCGCTTTGCATGTAAATTATGCCTACCCGCTGGTTCGCGGGGAAAATGGCTGGAACCGATATCTTTATCAAGGCAGTGGATTAAGCTGTGTCAGTCTGGATGCCCGCTTTGGACTGAACCGATGGTATCTGTTCGGAGAGCTGGCCACCGGTTTAAACGGGGGTTGGGCAGCTGTGGGCGGATTGACGGGGCAGCCTGCCGAACGGATAGAGTTGTCGGCCCTGATCCGTTGCATGGGGAAACGTTACAGCAACCCGCTGTCTTCTTCTTTTACCGAGGGAAGTCAGGTGAACGATGAATCCGGGGTTTATCTGGGAGTTCGTATGCTGCCTTTGGCCGGTATCCGCATTAAAAGCTATGTCGATCTGTTTCGTTTTAATCATGTAAAATACACGACCGCCGGAGCGGGAGACGGCCGCGAATTCTTGTTTCAGCTGGAGTTGGAACCGGCCTCTGACTGGCAGCTTTATGCCCGTTATTTTTATGAATGCAAACCGGTAAAGCTGAGCGGACTTTATTCGGTGAGAAACATCGATCAGATCCGGCAGTCCGTTCGTCTTAACCTGAGCAGGGAGTTAAGCCGGTCGTTTTCGTTGAAGAGCCGGTTTGAACAGAGCTTTTACAGGCATGACCACAAATCTTCCGGTTTTCTGGTTTGTCAGGATCTGGGATATCACCCGGAAAATGTTCCGGTCAGACTTTGGTGCAGAGTGGCTTATTTTCAAACGGCCGATTACGATTCCCGCATATATGCCTATGAAAACGATCTGCTTTACCAGTTTTCCGTACCTGCCCTATACGGGGAAGGAATCCGCTCGTATGTCACAGGTAAGGTAAAAATCGGAGAAAAAGCAGAGTTTTGGTACAAGCTGTCCCGAAGCTGGTTTCTCGGGGCAGAAACTGTTGGCAGCGGAAACAGTCTGATTGAAGGGAATAAGCGCACGGAGGTGAAAATTCAGATCAGGCTGAAGATTTGAATGGCATTTCGTATATTTGCTGCGCTATACCAATGAAGCAAGATCATGATGAGCTATGATGATATCCGTCCTTATCAGGACCATGAGGTAAATCATTACATTCAGGTTCTGTTGAACGACGAAATATTCAGGCAGGTATTGTTCTTTATCTTTAAGGAGGAAGATCAGGTCCGGAAAGTCAGGGAACTGCTGTCCGGAGTCGATTCAATCAATGAATTGCAGATGAAGTTCATGTATCCTTTAATCAAAGAATGGATCATTAACACAACCACCAGCGGAGTGACTTACAGCGGAATGGAAAATCTGGATAAATCGCAGAGTTATTTGTTTTTTTCCAATCACCGGGACATTATTCTGGATTCGGCCATACTGAATTTTATTATTGCCAATGCCGGCATGAATACTACGGAAGTTGCGGTGGGGAATAACCTGCTTATTTTTGACTGGATTGAACATGCACTGAAGCTGAACCGTTGTTTTATTGTGAAACGGAGTCTGCCTGCCCGGGAGTTGTTACTTGCCTCCAAACAGCTTTCCTGCTATATCCGGGAATCGGTTACCCGTAACAATGATTCCGTGTGGATTGCACAGCGGGAGGGGAGGACCAAGGACGGTAACGACCAGACACAGCAGGCCCTGTTGAAAATGCTGAACCTGAGCAATGAAATAAGTCTGGCAGAGGGATTCCGTGAGCTGAAAATTGTTCCGCTTTCCATTTCCTATGAGCGTGAGCCCTGCGGTATTTCGAAGGTGGAGGAGATTTACAAACGCGAACATGAAGGATTTGCCAAGACTCCGGAAGATGATTTTAAGAGCATGGCTTTCGGCCTGACCAGACCGAAGGGTAGGGTTCATTTTGCTTTTGGAAAACCCATTGATGACGGGCTGGATGATTTGATTTGTGAGAATAACTTGAATGAGACCATTGCGCGGCTGGCTGAATACATCGATCACTGTATTTACCGTAATTACAAGCTTTGGCCGAATAATTTTCTGGCTGCTGATTTGCTGGCGGGGGAAAATCGCTATGGAGAGCTGATCGATGGTCCGGCACGGGATAAATTTATGGAATTGCTGTATGATCTGGTTAAAACCATTGGCGGAGGAGATGCTGAATGCCAGCGCAGGATGTTCCTTCAGATGTATGCCAATCCGCTGCTGAATGCGGAACGGGCCGGGAAGCATCTTCCTTTTTCCTGAGCAAGGACGCAATAGCGTAAAAAACGGTTAGTATGCAGAAAAAGGGCAAAGCAACAGGATCACTACTGCTTTGCCTTTTTCAAACGGTGAAGTTATTCGCTTAAAGAATTTATTTTTTTTGCTTTTTCTGAGGTAGAATGAGGTTCAGAATTATACCTACCACGGCCGCCAGTCCGATTCCGGCCAGAGAGAAATTTCCCCAGGAGATCACAGCTCCTCCGATTCCCACGGTCAGGATAAGCGAAACGATTACCTGATTGCGGATCATGCTCATGTCTGTTTTTGATTCCACCAGGGTTTTAATACCAACCGATGCAATCAGACCGAAGAGCAGTAACATGATGCCTCCCAGGACCGCCTGGGGGATCGTTTTTAGAAAGCCGCTGATTTTTCCGATCAATGAAAAGAGAATGGCCGTGATGGCAGAGATCCGCAAAACATAAGGATTGGTTACCCGGGTCAGGGAAATGGCTCCGGTCACTTCGGAGTAAGTTGTGTTGGGTACTCCTCCGAAACATCCGGCAATGCTGGTAGCAATCCCGTCTCCTAACAGGGTACGGTGTAATCCGGGTTTTTCCACGAAGTTCTTTCCTGCCACTCCGCTAATGGCATACATATCGCCAACATGTTCAATAATGGGAGCAATGGCTACTGGTATCATATACAGGATGGCCTGCCAGTGAAATTCGGGCGCGGTGAATTCCGGAAAGCCGATCCATGAGGCTTCCCGGATCGGGCTGAAATCGATGACACCCAGCAGCAGTCCGGTGAGATAGCCTACAATGATTCCGACGAAGATGGGGATTAGTTTTATCAGCCCTTTTGTGAAGACCACCACGATAACGGCTGTGGTCAGACTTATTGCGGCAATGACCCAGTTGGTCTTGGACATATCAACGGCTGTACCGGCCAGCGACAGACCGATGATCATGATTACAGGTCCAACGACAACCGGAGGGAACAAGCGGCGGATAAATGACAAGCCTCTTATCTTGATCAGGGCTGAAATCAATCCATATACCAGGCCAATGGCAATGATACCGGAGAAAGTCCCGGGGAGTCCGTAAAGTCTGGTCGATTCCACGATGGGGGCAATAAAGGCAAAGCTGCTTCCCAGGAAAACGGGGACAAGTCCTTTTGTGATCAGGTGGAAAATAAGGGTGCCGATGCCGGCGGTAAAGAGGGCTACGGCAGGGTCAATGCCTACCAGCAGGGGAACCAGTACGGTTGCGCCAAAGGCAACAAACAAAAACTGTACGCCCAGAACCACATTTTTCGGAGTAAACTGGCTCTGTTTCTTCGTCGTTGAATTCATGGATTTTGTTTAAGGTGGTGAAATATTGAGAATTAATGAATTCTGGCTGCGATATCCCTAACATAAAGCTGAATGTTGGTTTTCCCCCGGAATTCATTTTCTGCCACTGAGTAGAGAATGTCGAAGGGCAACCCCTGACTGATCAGTTCAAAATGTCTGGCCTGGTTGAAGGCAATGGCGGGGAAAACAGGCGAATTCCCTGTGGGTTCGACCAGATCTAGCTTCAGGTGCTCCAAATTGCGTCCCACACAGCGGCTTGTGCCGTTGTCAAGCACATCTTCCGTGATGAAAAGCGGATTCGGATTGTGGGGGCCAAAGGGCTCGAATTGTTTCAGTATATGGTAGAATTTCGGGCTGATTTCCGATAACTGTATTTTGCAGTCAGCTTCAAGAATCTCTGTTTGCTGCGGATCGGGAATGGCGTTGCGGACAATCTCCTCAAAACGGCGGGTAAAAGCAGGGATGTTGTCAATCTTCATGGTCAGTCCTGCAGCGTACATATGTCCCCCGTAAGATTCAAGCAGGTCGCTGCATTGTCCGATGGCTTCATAGAGATCAAAGTCTCTTACCGAGCGTGCCGAACCTGTGGCCAATCCGTTTGATTCGGTCAGGATAATTGTGGGACGGTAATAGTGCTCGGTAAGCCGCGAGGCAACAATGCCGACTACGCCTTTATGCCAGTCCCGGTTATACAAGATCGTGGCATTCCGTTCTTCCTGTATGGGATCATGTGCAATCATATCGAGCGCTTCCTGGGTGATGTCGCGGTCCAGGGTCTTTCGGATCTCATTGAAGGAATTGATCTCTTCACCCAGGCGGGTAGCTTCTTCTTCGTCGGTAACCACCAGGATCTCGACCGATTTCTTCCCGTGTTCAATTCGTCCGGATGCATTTAGTCTGGGGCCTATTTTAAAAACGATATCACTGATTGAGATTTGTTGTCCGGCCAGTCCGGAGGACCGGATGATGGTTTTTAATCCCATGCTCGGGTTGCTGTTCAGCTTTTGCAGCCCGAAATGGGCCAGCACACGATTTTCTCCGGTTACGGGGACAATGTCGGAGGCAATGCTGACGACCACCATGTCCAGTAGTTCATAAAGTTCCACTACGGGAACATCGTTTTTCTGGGAATAAGCCTGCAGTAATTTGAAGCCAACGCCGCAGCCCGAAAGGTCCTTGTAGGGATAGGGACAGTCAGGCCGTTTTGGGTCGAGCACAGCCACGGCTTCCGGAAGAATCTGGTCGGGGTTGTGATGGTCGCAGATAATGAAGTCGATTCCCTTTGCCCGTGCCTGGTTTATTTTCTCAACCGCCTTGATCCCGCAATCGAGGGCAATTACCAGACTGTACCGGTTTTCTGCGGCATATGCGATACTCCTGGGGGAAATTCCGTAGCCTTCCGTATAACGGTCGGGGATATAAAAATCAAGCCGGCTGATCCGATTGCGGAGAAACTGGTACATCATGGCCACCGAACTTGTTCCGTCAACGTCGTAATCTCCGTAAATCAGAACTTTTTCCTGCCTGCTTATGGCTTTTTCCAGACGGTCTACCGCCCGGCCCATATCTTTCATCAGGAACGGATCGTGCAGGTCGCCGAGCCTGGGACGGAAAAAATATCTGGCTTCGGTGAATGAAGAAATTCCCCGCTGTGCCAACAGGTTCGCAATAACCATATTTACATTGAGCGCAGCAGATAAATGCTTTATCACGTTGATGTCGCCTTGTTCTTTAACTTGCCAGATTTTCTCCATTCTTTTGTTAGACCGCCTTTCGGTTTACACCTTGAAATTTGTCAAAGATAAGCAATGGCAGGAGATCCGAAAAATAATTTCATCCCCTTTGTCCGG
>JBFWIL010000060.1:0-12365 GCA_050256015.1 Mangrovibacterium sp.
CAATACATTGAAGCTGTCCAGTCCCCCCACGTGCAGCGGCATCCAGCCGCCCAGAAAGAGGGTGGCGGCCACCGAGGCCACGATAAACATATTAAGGTATTCGGCCAGGTAGAAGAAACCGAAGTGCATGCCGCTGTATTCCGTATGGTAGCCGGCGGTCAGTTCGCTGTCGGCTTCCGGCAGGTCGAAGGGGCCCCTGTTGGTTTCCGCATTCCCGGCTATCAGGTAGATCACAAATGCCACCAGTGCCGGCAGATGTCCCCGGAGCAGGTTCCAGCCATCGGCCTGGGCGCTGACAATTTCAGAAAACTGCATGCTTCCGGTGAAAATTACCATAGTCAGTATGGAGAGCCCCACCGACAGTTCGTAGCTGATGATCTGGGCTCCGCTACGCATGGCGCCGATCAGGGAAAACTTGTTGTTACTGCCCCATCCGGCCAGCAGGATACCCACTACTCCGATTGAAGAAACAGACAGCAGGAAGAAAACCCCCACGTTAAAGTCGAGTACTTCCAGTCCCCGGGCAAAAGGTATGTTTGAAAAAGCAAGAATGGAGGAGAATATCACCACGAAGGGGGCCAGTCCGTATAGAAAGCGGTCGGAATGTTTCAGAATGATGATTTCCTTGGTCAGCAGCTTGATGAGATCGGCAAAGAGCTGCAGGCTTCCCCATTTCCCGACACGGGTCGGACCGATGCGTACCTGGAAGAAGGCACAGACCTTACGCTCCATATAGATGAGGATGATGGCCAGGATGGCGTAAAGCAGCAGGATGCATATCCCCACCAGCACACATTCGGTCAGGAGAGCCATTCCGGGCGTCATAAGGAATGTGAGTCCCCGGTGAATGTTGTTTGTCAGTATGTTGAAATCGTACATGAATTTTTGCTTTGTTTTGCTTGTGTTTAACGGTCAATGTCGGGTACCACATAGTCCAGCGTTCCTCCTATGGTAATCAGGTCGGCTATCTTGTTTCCACGGCAGATGGTGTCGACCAAAGAAACCAGGGGCAGTCCCATACTCCGGAAGTGCAGCCGGTAAGGGGTCTTGTCTCCCCGGCTTTCCATGTATACACCGAATTCCCCGCGACTGCCTTCCACAGCCGTGTAGTAAGAACCTTCCGGAACGCGTATCACCGGCTTTAGCTTTTCCCGGTAGTTTCCCGGAGGAATGTTGTCGATGAGCTGCTCAATGATGTGCAGGGATTCCATGATCTCTTCCATGCGGACCAGGTAGCGGGCATAGCTGTCGCCTTTGGCATGAATAATTTCCCGGAATTCCACCTTACCATACATGGCATATGGCATGCGTTTACGTACGTCGCAGGCCCATCCCGAAGCCCGGCCTGTGCCTCCTGTGGCTCCGAAGGAAACGGCATCTTCCCGGCTAAGCACGCCTATGCCTTTCATGCGTTCCATGGCAATAATGTTGCCGGTGAATACCTCGTGGTATTCGTGGATGATGCCGCGCAGGTATTTGGTAAATGTTTTGACTTTGGTTACAAATTCCGGATGGATATCGGCCTGCACCCCGCCGATGGTATTGTAGTTCATGATCAGCCTTCCGCCGCAGGTCTGCTCAAAGATGTCGAGTATTTTCTCCCGGTCGCGGAAGCCGTAGAAAAAAGGCGTCAGGGCTCCCAGATCCATGCAAAGACAGGAATAAAACAGCAGGTGTGAGTCGATGCGCTGCAGCTCGTCCATGATGGTGCGTATGTATTGAACCCGTTCGGAGACTTCCACCCTCAAGGCTTTTTCCACGCACATGCACAGAGCATGCCGGTTGTGATGGGCGCTGAGGTAGTCAAGCCGGTCGGTCAGCGCCAGGATCTGCGGGTAAGTAAGGCTTTCGCTCATTTTCTCAATGCCCCGGTGTATGTAACCGCAGTTCACATCGATCTTTCGGATATTTTCTCCATCCAGTGAGACACGAAAGCGCAGCACCCCATGGGTAGCCGGGTGCTGGGGACCGATGTTAATCACGTATTCACTATCGTCAAAGATCGGCTTTTCACGGTCTTCGGCCGTACCGTCGGCATTCAGTTCCAGTTTGGTGGTGGTGTCGATCGTGGTCTCGTTGTCCATGCAAAGCGGATTGCGTTCGTCCAGCGGATCGTCGTCTTTGCGGAGGGGATAGCCTACCCAGTCGTTGCGCAGGAACAGCCTGCGCATGTCGGGGTGGTTGATAAAGCGGATACCAAAAAAATCGTATACCTCGCGTTCTTTCAGGATGGCAGCCTTCCAGATGTCAGTCACCGAGGGTAATTCCGGGTTTTCCCGGTTGGCGGTACGGGTGGAAATGGTGATCCGCTCGCCGGTTACCGTTGATTCCAGGTGGTAGACCACACCCAGGCTGTCTCCCCGGTCCGTTCCCGCCAGACTTTCCAGAAAGTCCATCTGCCGTTCCCCGCGCAGTCTCAGGGCTTCTTCATGAAAGCTTGCTGCAGGTATTTCCATGATCTTGTTCATGCTTTTTTCTCTTTTGTATTGACACCGCCAAGAAACCGCTGCACTTTTATTTTGCGTTGCAGCTGCATCATGCCCTGCAAAAAAGCTTCCGGGCGGGGCGGACAGCCCGGAATATAGACGTCGACGGGCAGAATGCGGTCTACTCCGTTCAGTACGTGATACGATTTCTTAAAAGGGCCTCCGCTGACCGCACAGCCGCCTACGGCAATTACGTATTTCGGGTCCGCCATCTGGTCATACAGGCGTTTCAGCACCGGGGCCATTTTGTTGGTTATCGTGCCGCAAACCATGATGGTATCGGCCTGTCGCGGACTGGCCCGCGTCACTTCAAAGCCGAAACGGGCCATGTCGTAACGGGCTGCGCCGATAGACATAAACTCGATGCCGCAGCAGCTGGTGGCAAAGGTGAGTGACCAGAGCGAGTTGCTTCGTCCCCAGTTGATCAGCTCATCGAGTTTGCCTGCCAGAACGCCGACGCCGCTCTCGTTGAGCTCGCGCATCATTTTTTCGAGTGATTCGTTGTCGGCAAAAGCCTTATAAGGAACCGATTTTATCTTTGGTTTTTTTATTTCCATTCCAATGCTCCTTTCCGCCAGGCATATGCCAGGCCCAGAATCAGGACAAACAGAAAAAAGATAATGCTGAGCAATCCGCTTATCCCCAAATCTCTGACAATCACTGCCCATGGAAACAGGAAAACCGTCTCTACATCGAACAGCAGGAATAGGATGGCAAACAGGTAATAACCCACGCGGAACTGCATCCACGATTTGCCCCGGGTGGGAATACCGCATTCGTATGCTTCTCCCTTTTGTGGGTTGAAGGAACGCGGTGCCAGAATTTTGGCCATAAACAGCGCAATGGAAACGAAGGCCACGGCTGTTACAGACACGACAACCAGTAACAGAAAATTCATAATCGTAAACGGATTGATGGGTATTTAGAGAATAAAAGTCTTCCGGGGAAAAGGATATTGGTCCGGATAACCGGGAAAACAGAAGGGCTAAATGACAATTTTTCTCAGCCGGAAAATATAGTAACTTATTCGGTCGGCGGATAGCTGTTGCGGAGAAAGATTTGTTTTTAGTCCGGAAGCCCGGGAACTTTCGGTTCCGGATTTGCATCCGCAAATCCGGAAAGGCAGGGTGCCTTTGTTCAGGTCGGTATTTATGATCCCGCAGGCAAGTTTACCTGGAGCTTCTGCAAGCAGGGTGGTTGCTCCGGGAACATGATTCGGGAATATTGTCAGATTACATGCTTCGCCCGAAGCAGAAGAGGCACAGATAGGCGGGGCTTTGCTTACTGCAGAGCATGCCAGGGCTGTAAGCATCACAAAAATACACGTTTGGACAAATCTTTTCATGCTTTCCTGAATTGCGCTGCAAATATAGCATTCCTGTTGGTGTTTTTGTAATCCAGACATGACAAAATTTTTTAAAAAGTGCAATATACGTATGTCTTTGTTGCCGTAACAGTCTGCAGGAATGTTTTTTTTATTAGAGTTTTTTAAAGCCGATCAGCTCGCGGACCTCTTTCAGGGTAATTGCTGCCGATTCCCGTGCTTTTTCTGCGCCTTCACGTGTAACCCTGGCCAGATAGGTTTCATTGGCCAGGATATCGTTAATTTGCTCGCGTATGGGGGTAGTAAAGGCAATAATGTCGTTTGCCAACTGCTTTTTCATATCCCCGTAGCGAATTTCACAACGGGCGTAGGCCTGGTCAAACCGGCGAACTATTTCCGGATCGGAAACAATATGCATCAGGCTGAACAGATTTTGAATGGGTTCGGGTTTTTCTGCGTTCATTTCGGTGGGACCGGCATCGGTTACGGCGCGCATCACTTTTTTGCGGATCTCTTCCGGGCTGTCTGTCAGGTTGATGGCATTGCCTTCCGACTTTCCCATTTTGCCGCTGCCGTCGAGACCGGGCACTTTAATCGGC
Source organism: Mangrovibacterium sp. (assembly GCA_050256015.1). GTDB lineage: Bacteria > Bacteroidota > Bacteroidia > Bacteroidales > Prolixibacteraceae > JBFWIL01. The sequence goes on from JBFWIL010000060.1 coordinate 4,410, forward strand.
TTGGTCCCGTCGAAAGTGAAGGGTTTGGGTTTGGGAAACACCTTTTTGCCATACATCCGGTTAAAACGTTTGGCAAATTTGCGGGCCATCTCCAGATTTTGCTCCTGATCTTTGCCTACAGGTACAAAGTGGGCCTTGTGGATGATGATGTCGGAGGCCATCAGCACGGGGTAGGTGAGCAGTCCGGCGTTTACGTTCTCCGGATTCTTGCGGGCCTTGTCCTTAAAAGAGGTGGTGCGTTCCAGTTCTCCCAGGTAGGCGTTCATATTCAGGTAGGTATAGAGCTCCATCACTTCCGGCACATCGCTCTGGATGTAGATGGCAGCCTTATCAGGATCGATGCCGCAGGCCAGGTATTCGGCCAGCACCTGCCGCACGCTGGCCTGCAGGTTGTGCGGAGTAGGATGGGTGGTCAGGGAATGGATATCGGCGATAAAAAAATAACAGTGATAATCTTCCTGCATAGACAGGAAATTCCGTACCGCCCCGAAATAGTTTCCCAGGTGCAGATTCCCGGTTGGTCGGATACCGCTTACGACAATAGGTTTCTGTTTCATGAGTGAATATTTTTTTAATGACCCTCGGAAACCCGGAATCCTTTTCCCGGAACGGAGGTGGCGCCTGCAAAAATAAGCTGATTCCCTGAAACACAAAAATCAATTAAAAAAAATGATAGACAAAGTGGAAATCCGGAAAAATCGGCAGAAAAACGATACAAGAAATTTCAATTCAGTGGAAAAACTGTTGAATGACTTAAAAATAATGCGTAGTTTTACCCAGCTTATTTCATAAGATGAACAGTACCGTTTTGCATATGGAAAATTGGTGGCGCAGCCGGGAACCAGTTGCGTAAACCTTTCCCTGTGGTTTAAAGATAAGACAGGCCATGTTGTTTACGCAGCGTGGCCTGATTTTTTTAATACGTTCAAAAAACCAAACAGATTGTATTATGACCAGACAAAAGAGAATCTTTCTGAATGAGGCCGATATGCCCAGACAATGGTATAACCTGGCGGCAGATATGCCCAGTCCGCTGAATCCTCCGCTTGGCCCCGACGGTAAGCCGTTAAGTCCCGGGCAGCTGGCTGCGGTTTTCCCCATGAACCTGATCGAACAGGAAATGAGCCAGGAACGCTGGATCGATATTCCCGAAGAAATCCGCCGGCTGTTGTGCCAGTGGCGTCCCAGTCCGCTGGTACGTGCATACGAGCTTGAAGCAGCTCTGGGCACTCCGGCCAAAATATACTATAAAAATGAAAGTCTTTCTCCTGCCGGCAGTCACAAGCCGAATACAGCCGTTGCCCAGGCCTGGTACAATAAGCAGTTTGGCATTAAGAAGCTGACTACGGAAACAGGAGCCGGACAATGGGGTTCGGCTCTGGCCCTGGCCTGTGCCCTGATCGGAGGTATCGAGTGCAAGGTGTATATGGTGCGGGTCAGTTTTACCCAGAAGCCTTATCGAAAGCTGATGATGCAAACCTGGGGAGCTAACTGTGTGGCCAGTCCGAGTGAGGAAACTCAAACCGGCCGCGATATTCTGGCCCGTTATCCGGATACGCCCGGATCGTTGGGTATTGCTATTTCCGAAGCTGTGGAAGAGGCTGTGGGTGATCCCGAAGGCAAGACCCGTTATGCCCTGGGATCGGTGCTGAACCATGTGATGCTTCATCAGACTGTGATTGGTCTGGAGGCCAAAAAGCAGCTGGCCCTGGCGGGAATCAAAAAGCCGGATGTCATTGTTGGCTGTTGCGGCGGGGGCAGTAATTTTGCCGGAATCTCCTTTCCCTTTATGCAGGATAAGATTCACGGGGAGGATATCCGTATCGTCGGAATTGAACCGTTCTCCTGTCCCACGTTGACAAAGGCACCCTTTGTGTACGATCATGGCGATGTGGCTAAAATGACCCCCCTGCTGGCTATGAACAGCCTGGGGCACAGTTTCGTGGCAGCACCCATCCATGCAGGCGGATTGCGTTATCACGGCATGGCACCGCTGGTCAGCGCCGCCCTGCATGACGGACTTATGGATGCGGTGGCCGTGCACCAGAGCGAATGCTTTGAAGCCGGACTGCTGTTTGCAAGAACCGAAGGCATCATTCCTGCACCTGAAACCACCCATGCCATTGCCGGAGCCATTCGTGAGGCCAAGCAGGCCAAAGAAGAGGGCAAGGAAAAGGTGATTCTGTTTAATTTTACCGGGCATGGTCTGCTCGACCTTCTTGGCTATGACAAGTATATGAGCGGACAGCTGTCTGATTATGAATACCCTGATTCGGAAATCCGGACCAATCTGGAAGAGCTGAAGGGGTATCCGTTGCCGAAATAAAGGTTTTTTCATTGTGAATTTCGGATTTGGGAAGCGGTTCCGTATGCCTGGCCTTTTGGCGGTTTTGGTATGCGGCGCCGTCTTTTTTGTGCAGACGGTTCTGGGGGGAGGTACACCGCCTGTTCCCTGAATTTGTTTAACTTTGCAGCAGATAGTAAACCCTTAGCAGGATGGAATCAACACGTCAGCAAAAAATAAACCGGTTGCTTCAGAAAGAACTGGCAGGGATCTTTCAGCGGGAGAGCAGAACCCTTTTCCGCGGAGTGATGATCAGTGTGACCGTAGTCCGGGTGACACCCGATCTTTCTCTGGCCCGGGCCTATGTCAGCATTTTTCCTACCGACAACAAGAAGGAAGTGCTTAAGGAAATCCGTATGGCCAACTCCAGGATCCGGGGTATACTGGGGCGCCTGGTAGGCAAACAGCTACGGGTGATTCCCGAGTTGGAGTTTTATATTGACGATAGTCTCGATTACATTGAGCATATCGACGAGCTCTTAAAATCCTGAATTCATGCAGTACGACCCGATAAAACGCTCTTTGGGAAAGGTGTTTAATCAGACGACTGTGCTGAGAAAACTGTTCTATTGCCTGCTTGACCTACTGTTGCTGCGTAGCTGGCATATCAGGAAGGAACTCCGTCGGCTGGAACCTGGACTAAGCAGCCTGATTCTGGATGCCGGATCGGGTTTTGGGCAGTACACCTACCGGATGAGCCGCATGTTTCCCGGAGCCAGCATCTTGGCTGTCGATGTGAAAGAAGAACAAATTGAGCAGTGTAATTGCTTTTTTTCCCGTATCAGGAAAGACCGCTGTGTGCGTTTTGAAAAGGCCGATCTGACCCGTTTTGTTCAGCCGGGCTGTTTCGGGCTGATCCTTTCGGTGGATGTTATGGAACATATTGAGGCAGATGTCCGGGTGTTTGAGAATTTCCTGGAATCGCTCCGGCCCGGAGGTTTGCTTCTGATCTCCACGCCCTCCGACCGGGGCGGTTCGGATGTACCTCACGGACATGATGACAGGGAAGGCAGTTCGGCGGGCTTTATTGAAGAGCATGTGCGCGACGGCTACAATATGGCCGAACTTGAGCGGAAACTGCGGACTGCCGGCTTCAGCCGGACAGAGGCACGCTATTCTTACGGATGGCCCGGCAATTTGTCCTGGAAGCTGTCCGTGAAATACCCTATTCTTTTGCTGGGAATGAGCAGACTTTTCTTTTTGCTGCTTCCTTTCTATTACCTGCCGGTATTTCCGCTGGCAGCCCTGCTGAATGCCTGGGATGTGGTTGTGAGGCACCGCACGGGCAGCGGACTGATCGTCAAAGCCTGGAAATAGGTGAGTCTGGCCCTGTCCATAGCGCGCCGTTACCTGGTTTCCCGAAAATCAGTCAACGTGATTAACCTGATCTCGGTCATCTCCGTGCTGGGGGTGACTGTGGGAACCCTTGCCCTGATCGTGGTGCTTTCGGCCTTTAACGGGATCGATTCTTTTATCGGAACCATGTTGTCCAGTTTTGATCCGGATCTGAAGATCACGTCTTCCCGGGGAAAAAGTTTTTCCCCGGATGATCCCCTTCTGAAAAAGACTCTTGAGCTGGAAGGGATTGCCGGCTGGACACCTGTGGTGGAGGAAAATGCCCTGCTGGAATATGAGGGAAGTCAAAAGTATGCCGTTGTTAAAGGCGTGGAAGCTGATTATGCAGATTTTACCGGACTGGATACCGTGCTGACTGACGGGCGGTTTTTGCTGGAGAGCGGGCTTCACCATTTTGCCGTGATTGGTCAGGGGGTTGCCTTTGACCTCTCCCTGCGCCCGAATTTTATCAAACCCCTGCATGTCTATTTTCCGAAAAGGGACCGGAGCAACCTGTTTAGCCTTACAGGTGCACTGAATCACGATTCGCTGTTCCCGGCCGGCGTTTTTTCCGTTCAGCAGGAGATCGACAGCAGGTATATTCTGGTGCCCATTGGGTTTGCCCGTTCTGTGTTTGATCTGGATGAGCGGGTTACTGCCCTGGAGCTGAAGCCGGATTCCGGAGTGGATGTGGTGATCCTGAAGGAACAGGTTCGCCTGTTGCTGGGTGACGGTTACCGGGTTCAGGACCGCTATGAACAGCATGAGTTTTTGTATAAGGTAATGCGTTCGGAGAAGTGGAGCAGTTTTTTGATTTTGAGCTTTATTCTGGTTATTGCCTCTTTTAATCTGCTGGGGTCGCTTACCATGATCATCCTTGACAAGAAAGACGATGTGTTTATCCTGCAGAGCATGGGAGCATCCGCTTCCCTGATCCGGAAAATCTTTCTGCTGGAAGGCTGGCTTATTTCCTTGACGGGAGCGCTGTCTGGATCTTTGCTGGGGGTGGTATTGGTCTGGGCCCAACAGAAGTTTGAGCTGTTAAAACTTCCGGGAAACGGATCTTTTGCCATTTCTTCCTATCCTGTGGAACTACAGTTTTACGATGTGGCGGTTACCTTGCTGGTAGTATTGGGAATCGGTCTGCTGGCTGCCTGGTACCCGGTGCATTCCATGGAGTCCGGTCGAAACGAAAACTCGTTGCTGATTGGTAAGAGTCTCACAACAACAGATTAAAACATGATCAGGGCAATGCCGGCCGACCAGATCCGGGCTTCCGGTCCTTTCCCGTTTTCAAAAGCCGGTTGCAGGTCATAAGTCGCGAACAGGTTAATCCAGCGGTAACCCGCCCTGACGGTGGCTGAAATACGGTAATCACGCAGATAATAATCGCCGGGCGATTTTTCTTTGTAATCCTTGTTGTTGTGCGTGTAATTAACGCGTGTATACGTACTGAGCCGGATGCTGCCAATCAGTCCGCCGGACAGGTACAGCCGGTTTCCGTATTGCCTCAGGGGAATCTGAAACTCAGCCAGGAACGGAATGGTGAGGTAAGCGGACACCAGCTTCGATTTCCGGATGTGATCATAGCTGAGATTCATGGGTTCCAGGCGGTGTGCTCCCTTGATCAGGCTGAGCCGGTTATTGTTCAGCCGCCACGACCAGATATTCAGTCCGGCACCGGTAACCAGTCCTATCGTGTTGCGCGAACGCTGCAGGCTGATGGGAATTTGCAGCAGGTTTAGACTGAAACAGTAAGAGCGAAGAGGTTCGGTTTTCATAAATTCTCCGCTGTTTTCCGGGTAATCCGAATAGTCTGTCCGGGCCGGTCCGCACAACCCGATGAAAAAGCCTGTCCAGTTTCCCTTGAATTTATTTTCCCAGTAACGGGTTCCCAGTACCTGACCGCCTTTGAACAGGCTGATACGCGATTTCCCGGTTCCGGCAGGCTTCCACCGGATGCTGTCTTGCTGGGCACCGGCATGTCCGGTCAGTAGCAGTCCGAAGCTGAGTATAAATAATAGTTTTTTCACCTGAACTTGTTTTTGCGGGTTCGTTGAAGTCCCGGTGCAGCACTCCGCCTTTTCCCCGGACCGGCTGCACATTTACCGGCCGTCGGCCAGCAACTGACTGACCGGTTTTTCTGATTCAGCCAGCTCAATGGCTTTCAGCATGGTTTTGTCAATATTCCGTATGATCGGAAAGAATCCTTCTTCGCCCAGCATATTTCGTGCAATATAAGCCATAACCTGGGTTTGAATTATGGTACCTGAGATTTCCAGTCCCGCCGGGTCTCTGGGAACCCCGTTCCTGGCTGCGTAGCCGACAAACTGTTCGAGGATACGGTTTTTTTCGAGATGCTGTTGCATGGCAGCCGGATTGTTTATTTTTTTTAGTTCTTTCCGGTGCCGGTCGCAATAGTCAAGGGCAAAGTTATATACCAGGGTTTTTCCTACGACCTTCGAGTAATACCCGGAATAGCCGGTTGTATCAACAGGGACGAAATAATCGGGCATAATCCCGCCTCCCCCGTAGACTGTCCGCCCGCTTTTGGTCTGGTATTTCAGCGAATCGGCAAACTGAATGCTGTCGGCCACGACCAGTTCTCCGTGAGCAGCCCGCTGGAACAGGTCATGATAATAGTCGTCCGTACCGTTTTCGTATGATTTCTGAATGCATCTTCCGCTGGGGGTATAATACCGGGCAACGGTAAGCCGGAGGGCCGATCCGTCGCGGAAGGGAATCTGCTCCTGGACCAGTCCCTTACCAAACGAACGGCGTCCGATGACGATACCCCGGTCGTTATCCTGCATGGCTCCGGCGAAAATCTCACTGGCTGAGGCCGAATATTCATCGATCAGTACAAATACTTCCCTGCCGAACCATTTTCCCCTGTTTGAGGCCGTATAGGTTTTTCGCGGCTGTGCTTTGCCCTCCGTGTAAAGAATCAGCTCGTCCTGATCCAGAAATTCATTGACCATCCGGATTACGGCCATCAGGTAACCGCCCGGATTGGATCGCAGGTCAATGATCAGCTTTCCTGCTCCGCTGCGGTTGAGCTTTTCCAGTGCATCCATAAATTCGGCATAGGTTTTTTCACCAAAGCGACTGACTTTGACATAACCTGTCTGTTCGTTGATCATGTAACTCACATCCACGCTGATGATCGGGATTTCCCCGCGGATGATCACGAAGGGTATGATTTCCCGGATGCCCGCTCTTTTGATGCCTACTTTAACCCGGGTTCCTTTTTCTCCGCGGAGCAGCCTCAGGACGTCCTTGTTTTTGATGTTTACCCCGGCAATGATGGAGTCGTTTACCAGAACAAATCGGTCGCCAGCCAGGATGCCCAGTTTGTACGAAGGGCCTCCCGAAATTACATCAACAACCAGCACTGTATCGTTGTGAATGGAAAACTGCACCCCGATGCCACCGAAAATGCCCTGCATTTCTTCGGTTACTTCTCGCATGTCTTTGGCAGGGATATAAGTGGTATGCGGGTCCAGGTTTTTCAGCACTCCGGGTATAGCTTTTTCAATGAACTGGTCCATATCGATGGTGTCAACATAGGCATTGTCTATCAGGCTGAGGATGCTGCTTATTTTGTTTGGAGCCTGCAGCTGGAGATCCGAAAACCCTTTTTGCTGATTTTTGCTGAGCCGGTTTCCCAGATAAATACCCATAATAACCGAAATGGCTATCAGTAAGGGGATATAGTAATTTGTCCGTTTGTTCATGATCTGTGTTTCGTGTCGGGCCCTGTGGCCTGTTTACTCATCGATGTTGACTTGTACCACTTCAATACCTGCCCGTCTGAGCAGTTCAATGCCGTCTTCCAGGCGATAATTGTCGGTGAAAACCACCCGTCTGATTCCCGCCTGTATGATAAGTTTGGAACATTCCAGACAGGGAGAAGAGGTGACATACATGGTGGCTCCCTCGCTGCTGTTGTTTGAACGGGCTACCTTGGTTATGGCATTGGCCTCGGCATGCAGCACATAAGGTTTGGTGCTGCCCTGCTCATCTTCACATACGTTTTCGAAACCGGAAGGGGTTCCGTTATACCCGTCGGAGATAATCATTTTTTCTTTCACCAGGATTGCTCCGACCTGACGGCGTTTGCAATACGAGTTGCGGGCCCAGATTGCAGCCATTTGCAGATACCGCTGATCCAGCAGATATTGTTTTTTTTCCATTGCTTAATTGTTCAGACGCTTTAAAAGTAATAAATGAATTAACCATGAGCAAAACCTGGTTTTTGGCACCTGTTTGTAAGA